>CALMVM010000619.1:10355-12455 GCA_937873255.1 uncultured Verrucomicrobiota bacterium
CGGCAGATAAACCGCGCGGCTGCCGCCTTCGCTCAACAACGGCGCGGCCAGCACTCCTTTG
The DNA here is from genome assembly GCA_937873255.1 of uncultured Verrucomicrobiota bacterium. Lineage (GTDB taxonomy): Bacteria > Verrucomicrobiota > Verrucomicrobiia > Chthoniobacterales > SZAS-18 > CAHJWO01. The sequence continues at coordinate 10,417 of CALMVM010000619.1, forward strand.
CCCATCAACCACTCGTCGGTGAGCGCGGCGACTTTTTCGTCCTTGGGAAACTCCATCACCAACGGACGCATCAGAGGCGCGGCTGCGGCGGAATTCTCATAGGCCAGACTATAGTAGTAAGGAATCAATCGATAACGCAGATTCAACGCCTTCCGGATCGCCGCCTCGGCCTCCGGACCGTAGAGCCACGGAAACCGCGGGGTGCTCGAGTCGGCGGAGTGAGCCCGCATGACGGGGAAGAAAACCGAAGCCTGCATCCAGCGGGTCAACAGCTCCGGCGTGATGTCCTTGTACATGCCGCCATTGTCGCAGCCCGTGTAAGGCATCCCGGCCAGGCTGTAGCCGAGCATCTCGCCCGACTGGCGCGCGAGCATCTGCCAGGTGCCGTCGTAGTCGCCGGTCCAGACCGCCGCGCCCAGGCGCTGCAATCCCGGGCTGTACGAACGGTTCAGGCTCCAGAATCGCTTGCCCGGGTGGACCTGCTGCTGCAACACCGTCTCCGCGAGGTTCCAGTAACCGTACTCGGTGAACTTCAACTCCCCCTCGTCGTTCCAGAAGCCCGCCATGCCTTCCTCCAGGAAGTGGCGGTTGTTGCGGCCCCACCAGTCGCGCACCTCGGCCTTGGCATAATCGAGGTCGCGCGTCTCCGGCGTCCCGCCGTCATCGACGTGGTTCGAGGCGATGATCCACCCTTTGCCCCGCGCCATCCTGAGGTTTTCGCTGCTGCCCAGGCGAGGCTTGCGGATGCCCATCAAACGGACGCCTTGGCGCACGAGTTCGGCGATCTGGACACGCGGCTCCGGGAAAACTTTCGGGTTCCACGCGAAGTCCGGGAAGTTCGGCTCGCCTTCCGACTTTACCTTGTAGTCCGGCTTGGTGGTGTACCATTCGAAGTCGATGATGAAGGCATCCACGGGCAGTTGGTCTTTGCGAAAGTGCGCGAGCGTTTCGCTGATGTAAGCCCGGTCCTTCCAGCCCCAGCGGCTCTGCATGTAACCGAAGGTCCACAAAGGGGGGACGGGAGCAAACCCGGTCAGCTCCGCCTGGGCGCGCAGCCAGGCGTAGAGGTCGGGCGCGGGACAGAGGTACACATCCGCTCCGTCGCCGGGGACTTTCCAGTTCACGGCACCGCCATTGTCGTCCGCCTTCCACGTCGCCGGCCGGTCGTCGTCCGCCCCGGTCACCAGGAGGCCGTAGCCCGCCGTGGTCCAATACTGCGGCAGCGTCGTCGTGCCGTTGCCGGTTTTCCCCCGGCCCTCGCGCTGGGTCAACGCGCCGCGGTTCGGCTCGGTGCCCGAGCCGTAGTAACGCGGCGTCGGCGTGGCGGGACTGCCGCCGACCTGCATCTCGAAAACGGCCCCCGGCCCGGTGTTCGCCTTGCCGAGCGGAGCCCAATCGGCCAGGACGACGCCCGCCGGGCTTTGCAGCGACCACATTTGTCGTGCCTGGTCGAGCAGCAGCTTCCCGAAGTCCGTGGTGACGACGATCTTCTCTCCGTCCTGCGAGACCTTGAAGGGCGCGCGGGCGGCGGGCGGCTCCGCCAGGTAGAAACTGCGCTTCGGCCTGGCCGCCGTGGCCCGGTGGACGCCGAGGCAGAAGGTGTGCCGGGATGACACCCGCGCCTCCACCTGCCAATCTCCCATGCGCAGGGAAACGCCGTCTTCGAGGGTTTGCGGTGCGGACTCCCTGGCATGGAGCGCGGCGGCGTTCAGGAAGGCGAAGACGGTGGCCAGAGCCACGACGGCGGAAATTCGGTTCATGAGGGGAGCGATCATCGTCTTATGGTTCACCAAACCGGTGTTGTTCGCGCGATCAACCGCGCCGGGACGTGCAGTTGGCCACTTATTAAGAAGACACCGAAGTGACGTGCAGTGGGGCGGCGGTCGACTTGGCCGGACCCGGGATGTCCATGTGCGGGAGGGGGTGAATCGAAGCCCAGAATGACCGAGATGGACGAGGGACGCAACCAAAATGATCTATATCACCGCTCGCGAGCCGGCACGAACCGCTCATCCACCTGGTTCGGCTTGCCGTGGAGA
>CALMVM010000620.1 GCA_937873255.1 uncultured Verrucomicrobiota bacterium
GTACGCGGGCGGCTCGCCGGACGGCCGCTCGGGTGCCGCGCCGGTCGGGCCGAAGAACTGTCCCGGCGTTACTTGCGCCGACATGTGCGCCACGAGGCCCAAGCTTCCGAGGAGGACCAACACGACCGCCAATCCGCGTCGGCAGGTACTCGAATGATCGATGCGGATGGTCATGTGGACACAAGCGTGGAGACACCGCGAGGCTCGGCTTTTTCCGCCTCAACGAGCCTGGGCGGCGGCCACGTAGGCAGGCACGTTCCAGTAGAAGGGACGAAAGTCAGCGATCTTACCGCTTTTGACGGTGACCACCTGCGTCATCGGCAGTTTCATGATTTCACCCGTGGCCCGAATGCGCGTCACCAGTTGGCCCACGATCACCACGGTATCGCCCTGCTCGAAGAACTGCGGCGCTTGCATGTCGACCTGGTCGAAGACGGCGTTCATGGCCCGAGCCCATTCTTCATACCGCTTGGGACCAACGTACTCGCCGCCCCACGGCAGGTCGGGCGACTGGTGGAGCACCACATCATCAGAGAGCGTGGCCGCGAACTCCGCGAAGTTCGCGCTGCCCGCACCCTGCATGTAGCGGCGCTCGGCCTCGAAGAAGCGTTCGAGCACCCGGCGTGGCGTGTCGTGGCTGGCGGGCGGGGATGGTTCGTTGTTCATGTGGCGTGGTTTGCTGGGTGGTAAGGCGGTCGGTTCAAAGCTCCGCTGTCGTGGGGGTAGGCGGCGGCGTGACGCCAGCGGCGTCCAAAATCGACCGGATCGTTTTCCCCGCTACCCGGCCAGCCGCCTCCGGCGCGAGCCGGTCGGCTTCGGTGCTGAACACCTCCTGGCCGACGGCCGCCAACCCACCTTTGGCTTGCACCGCCCGGATGAACTCGACCAACGGCAGCTCGCCCTGACCCGGCCAACGCCGATGCTGCACGGTGTCTTCCCAGAGTGATCCGGTCACCTGCGCGCGCGGCGCGTCGCTGAGCTGCATCGTGCGAAAACACCGCCCGGGGATGTCGGCCAGGCAGTCCAGCGTCTGGCCGGCCTTGAAGAAATGCCAACTGTCCATCAGGATGCCGCTGTTCTCCTGCGCGGCTCCGCCGACGATGGCCCACGCGTCGGCCACGGTCGGGCAGCCGAAGAACGGCATGGGCTCCAGGTCCACCCAGACGCCGAGCTTTGCAGCCCGCACGCAGAGATCACCGAAGCCGTCGATCAGTCGCGCCAGTGGCACACCGTCCTTCAGATAAGGCGCGGTCGCCAGGATCTGGGTCAGGCCGAGTTCCGCGCAGATGTCCAGTCCCTCCTCGACCGGCGTGCTCCAGCGTCGCCGCATCTCGTCGTCGAAGTCGGCGAGATCGATTTGCACGGGTGCCCAGGTGGCCAGCGTGTCGAGGTGGCGGATCGTGACGCCGTGGTCCTGCGCGAAGGTTTGCAGGTCGCGCGCGGACCGTCCATCCGCACGCGCCTGGGCGTAAGTGGTCGGGGCGATGGACAGGCTCGTGCAGCCACCTGCCGCTGCGGCGCGAACGTGGGCATCGAAAGGGTGATTGCGCACCGGGGCCGCCCAGAAGACATGGTCGAGGATAGACATGGGACTTTCTCTTTTTAGGGGTGACGCGGTGGGACGATCTCCGCTGTCCGGGCAGTCGGATGGGCGGCGCGCCAATCCCGAACCTGCTTGACAACCTGCTCGCCGCCGAGCATGGCAAACAAGCCGACCAACGCCACCACGGGCGGCGCGGGCGATTTCACGTTGAGAACGCCGTAGATGATGCCCACCAAGGCACCGACGCCAATCGAGAGAAAATAGGCTTTCATCGCTGTCGGCGCGAAGCTCACGTTGCTGCCTCGACCGAACGGTCGTAGCTCGCGTTCATCAGTTCGATGGGGTTGCCCCATGGGTCCTGGCAGTAGGTTAATTTCAAGCCCGTACCGGCGGGAGCTTCGAGTACGTCCGAGCGGTGACGCCCCCCGCTGGCCGCGATGTTTGCCGCCAGGGCGGCGACATCCGGCGCGGTGATGCAAAGGTGCCAGATGCCTGGACGCCAGAACTCCCAATCGTCGGCAAAGCGCTCGGTACGGGGCTCCGAGAACTCGAACATCTCGAAGCCGACCCCGTTGCCGGAGGTCAGGTAGGCCACCCGGCAACGTCCGAACTTGGGACCGTTGATGTGCGCGAAACGCTCGCCGCCCTCGCCTTCTCCGGCGACGACCTCGAAGGCCGGGCGGATGACCTGGAAGCCCAACACGGCGGTGTACCAGGCGACGGCGGCGTCCAGGTCCGGCACGTTGATGCCGAGATGGTTGATGGCGTAATTATACTTGGGTGTGTCACTCATAAATTGAACGAGGCTTCACGCTGGAATCGGCGCGCTGCGGAACACGAAGTCGCTGCGCAACGGTTGGAAGATCTGCATTTCGCGCGGCTGACTCAACAGGTCCGGCAGACGCGCCGGGGACTCGGCGGGGGAGGGCCGCTTCATCTGGACGGCGAAGAAATCCTCCCGGTCCAGCCACGTCTCGTAGAGCATGAAAAAGAGCGGGTCGTCGGCGCTGCGATGCACGACGGTGTTCACGAAGGTCGGCTCGTGGCGCATCGCGTCGTTGGTACGGTGGATGAAGGCCAGGAACTCCTCCTCGCAGCCGGGTTTGAGGTGGAAGGTGACCAACAGGACAAAGGGAGTCTGATTCATGGCGATGCTTTGCTGGCGTCGATGGAGATAAGGCGCGGAGACCGGTGCCTACTTGCGGCTCAGGAACTCGACCACAAGCCGGTTGATCACTTCGGGACGTTCCTCCGGCAGCCAGTGTCCTGCCTCGGGCACGACGTGTCCTTTTACGTGTTTGGCGTACTCCTTCATCTGGTCGATCTGGAGTTGGCCCATGCCGCCGTGCCCCCCGCCGCCGATGGCCATGGTCGGCATCTTCAGCTTGGTTTTGGCCAGAGGCTCGTTGCCCTGGATCGTCGCGTTGAGCGCGCGGTAGTACTCGAACGCCGCGTGGAGGCTGTGGGGCTTGGCGTAGGAGCGCGCGTACAGATCGAGCAACTCCGGGGTGAACACGGCTTGGTTGACGGCGTGCACGCGGATGAAGTGTTCCAGGAAGAAGCGTTCGCGCCCCTCAATCAGCGTTTCGGGGAGCCGGTTGCCCGCGGAAAAGAAGCTGAAGTGCCAGACGAGCGATTCCCCTTCAGGCGTGAAGGCGGGAAACGTGTGCATGCGCTGGTCGGGGATGGGTGCCTCCATGTAGACCAGCCGTCGGATGTCATCCTGGTGCTCGACCGCCATGGGATAGGTGTTCCAGATGCCGATGTCGTGGGCGACGAGGTCGAACGGGTCCGTGGGGCTCAAGCTCCTGGCGAGACCGTGGAGGTACTTGGAAACATCCTGGCCGGTGTAGGAGGTTCGCGGCACGGCGGATAACCCGAGCCCGGGCAGGTCGGGAGCCACCACGGTGAAGTTCATGGCCAGCAGCGGCATCAACTGGTGCCACTCGTACCAGGTCTGGCCGAAGCCGTGGACCAACAGCACCAGCGGTCCTTGCCCGCCTTGAACGTAGTGCAAATTGATGCCGTCGATCTCGCGGTAAACACCGTGGAAGTTCTCGGGCAGCGGGAATTCTTCGGACGGGTCGGTGGAAGACAAGGGATTGGCCATAAAAGACTTTCGTGGTGAGCGGCGTTCAGGCGATTTATAGATCGATTGATCCCGAAGTTAGCGACGCGCTCCAACTTGTCAACGATTTATGGATCGATTAGTTTGCAAGTCAATGAAACGACAGAGCCATGGCTAGAACGGGTCGTCCACGCGGCTTCGACAAAGCGGGGGCGGTGCGTCAAGCCATGGGCCTGTTCTGGGAGCTTGGCTACGAGGCCACCTCGCTCACGCAGCTCAAGGCGGCGATGGGCAACATCTCGACCGCCAGCTTCTACGCGGCGTTCGGCTCCAAGGAAGCCCTCTTCGGGGAGGTGTTCGATCTTTACCTCGCCAGCCACGGTTTGGTGCTCGCCTCGTTGCGGGATACGCGCCTGCCGCCGCGCGAGGCCATCGAACGCGCGTTCCGGTTGTCGGCGCGGATGCAAACCGACCCGGCCCATCCCACCGGCTGCCTGCTGGCGCTTTCCCTGAACACCTGCTCGCCTGAGAACCGGCACATCCGGGCACAGCTGGCCGCCGAGCGCGACCGCAACCGGCGCGCCTTGCAAGGGTGCGTCAAGCGGGCGGTCGCGGCCGGCGAACTGCCGCCGGGCACCGACGCGGCGGCCCTGGCGGCGGTGTTCAACACGTTCTTGCTGGGGGTCTCCCTGCAAGCCCGGGACGGCGTTTCTTTGTCGTCGCTGGAGGCGGCAATCTCGCAGTTGCTGGCGACTTGGGATGCGTTGGCCTCGACCGTCAAAGCCCGCCGGCAGAAACGAAAATCCTGAAGGGAATTTTTTGGACACCCGGAAAGAGCATGGGCACGGGACTTTCCTTGCCGCGAGGCATTGCGTGACGATGAGCAAATGGCATCTTGGTCCGACCGACGCCTGCTTGATCTTGAGGTGGCACTAGAAAACGGGAAAAATCAAACGTTAAGTGGTGCCGCCTTGGGTTTTGACCGGCCCGTGCGTGCCGAGCGATAATCCCCTCCTACCGTTCGCAGAAAGCAGGCGCAGACCTGAAGTCAAGCTGTCGCCCAGTTGTCAAACCACAACCATCGTCCGCAGAGTTTTCTTACACCAATAATCATTATTGCAAATATCTTAAAGTTCTAGGGTGTGATTGGGTAGTGACTAACTGGCAGTTGACTGGAAAGGCGTGGGCGTGATGGTCACGGATGCTTTCGACCACGACGGTTCACCGCTGTCCGCATTGCAGCGGCAAGCGTTTGCAGAAGAACGGGCACGCGGAACACGGGGCGCAACGGGCCAAGTGCGTGGACTGCCAGCGCACGTTTGTCCTCTCGCCCCAGGGGCCGCGCTACGATCAGAAGTTCAAGGATCAGGTGGTGAGCGCCTATCAGGATCGCATGAGCATCCGCGGCATCACCCGCACCTTCGGGGTTTGCTACCAGACCGTGATGGTTTGGGTGGGGGGAAAAAAGTGACGGCTCTCCCCGCGTTCGAGGAGACGATTTCGCCCGGCCAGGCGGGCGACGTGCTCGAACTCGATGAACTCTGGAGCTTTGTAGAAAAGAAAACCCAGGAGTGCTGGCTCTGGATCGCCCTTTGCCGTCGCACCCGCCAGATCGTGGCTTACACCGTGGGTGACCGCAGTCAGGAAAGTGCCGTCACCCTGCGCGAACACGTCCCTGAAGATGATCGTCGTCGCGCCACGCGCAGTGACTTCTGGCTGACTTACGGGGCCGCCTTCCCCAACGTACCCACCGCTTCTGCGGCAAGGAGGAAGGCGAGACCAACCACGCCGAACGCTTCTTCGGCACCTTGCGCTCACGTTTGAGCCGACTGGTACGCAAAACCTACTCCTTCTCCAAGCGCATCGAACGCCACCTCGACGCCATCCACCTTTTCGTCACCGCCTACAACCTCAAGATCAAACAACAGTCAACGGCCAGTTGATCACTACCTGTGATTGCAGAAGCATCAGAACTTCAACCAAACGAGGATGCAAGAGAGCATGACCATCGCCAAGAAGTGGCGCTCGATTTTATCTCCCCTGTGGAATTTGAAAAGCAGATCAACCTGAACTAACCATCCAACCGCCCAGCCCCTCTGTGTCTACTAAATCGGGGCAATCTCAGGTTTGCTTCCGTCATTTATAAACAAGCTTTAAGATGCGTGTGGAAAGGAGGTGTTGCCCGCCGGGGAGTCGCACCCCGTCTTCCGCTTTGTAAGAGCGGCTCGCTCCTGTTACAACAGCGGGCACCTTGCCATAAAAAGCCCGTCACCGCGGCGGGACTCGCACCCACTAGGACCTGGTTGAAAGCCAGGGCGCTCGGACGACTTTGCATTCGCGGCGGTCTCGGGATCGGATGCACCTTGCCGGGCGTGGACTCGCACCACGATCTGACTGTTTCAAAGACAGCGATCCTACTTTGGACGACCCGGCATCGTGCGCTCTCGAACGGAAAAATATTGCCCCGCATGGCTTCGCTCCATGGCTTGCGGATTCAGAATCCGCCGTGCTCCTGACTACACTACGGGGCAGTCTTTCCCGGATGGAAAATGGTCAGGACGGCAGGTAACGCTCCTGCTTGATCTTGCTCCCAAGGCAAGTGCCTTCGCTTGTCGGCCACGTCCTGTAGTTGAATCGAAAATGGCGGGTTGGACGGGCATTGCTCCCGCGACCTTCGGCTTGACGAGCCGCTGCTCTTCGTGGCTGAGCTACCAACCCAGTATGATAAAAGTGGTGGGCCATGCAGGTATCGCACCTGCCCGGTCGTGATAGACATCTGCTTTACAGGCAGCCCCGCTGACGTGACTTCGCTTTTTCGAGCCGGGTGCTGAGTTAGTCTGGGGTGCCAA
>CALMVM010000621.1:0-1211 GCA_937873255.1 uncultured Verrucomicrobiota bacterium
AACTAAACAACCAAACGCCCAGCCCCACGCTGTCTACGAAAGCGGGGCAATCTCATTGGTAGCAATGAGCCAAGCGTACCAGTTGCGGCCAAATTCCTTCAACGCACAGGTCGGCTTGGACAAAACCGCCGAGGCGGTCACCGCCAGAGTTCGGCAGGGACAGGGACCGCAAAATGCCCGCAGCAACAATCCTTTTGCCGAGATTCAGCAGGTGGAAGCCATCAATCGAGTCAATCAACAGCGGGCGAACGGTCAAAACATGCTGCCACAAATACCCGGAAGCACCCAAAATTTATCTCGACATCCAACCCCAAAGGGTCCAGCATCTGGTCGCTGACTCTGATCGTAACGAGCAACTTCATGAACATGCACCGACTCGTATTGTGTTTGATACTGACCACTCTGCACCTTTCGGGTGCTGGACGAGTATCAGCGTTTTACAATCCCGGAACGGGTCGGTGGTTAAGTAAAGACCCTACTGCGGAGAATGGTGGTCCAAACTTATACGGATTCGTCGGTAATGATGCAGTCAATGTGGTCGATCCTTTAGGATTAGATTTCTTAGCGGTCGGTAAAAGTACTGCTTACACGCTAATGGGCTTCAATTTCAAACATGCTTCGATTACTTATTGGCAGTCATGTCCGCTAGATAGCAAATATTTGAACCATTGGACAAAAGTTTCGGAACTGAGGAGGGCGGTTGGAAATAATCCTGAACTCAAGTCCATGCACGTTATTGAACTTGGACCAGACTCGAGGAATTGGCAAGCTACCGAGAATTATTCGTACACGATGTTCACTAGGGCCGGAGTTCGTACAGTTACTAACACAGTTGCGCTAGCTTTTTCGCTAAGTGTCATTAATTTTGACAACCCTGGCCGATTAGGAGCAGATCCAGGTGAGATCGAGGAAATTTATCCGTTCAAAACCGACGATTCGGCAAAGCTAAAAACCCTATGGCAGTCGTTCACGCGATATGCTCAGAGTTACCCGTATGCCGAACAAGCCTCTACAGTCACAAGTCCAATAAATTTTCCAAACTCAATATATGGCACGCCAACGAGTGGTGGAACCATTAAGTTCAACAATAGTAACACTTTTGCACACTGGCTACTTTCCAACACTGGAAGTACAGACCCCCTCGGATTTGAATTTCCGGGCAACAATCCACCAGTGGCCACAGGCGGACAGTGGTCTAATCTCCAACAAGC
>CALMVM010000621.1:1221-2694 GCA_937873255.1 uncultured Verrucomicrobiota bacterium
GGTTCATCAGGCTCTCCTGGAGGTGGTTCATCTCATTAATTTGATACAAGTCTCGTTCGCCAGGCTCTCAAAAAAATGAGAATTTGTTGTGAATTCATTTAGCACCAGTTTACGGATTGCTTTTTCTCTCATTGCGATTTTCCTCATGAATGGCTGTATTCAGCCATCAAAAGCTAGAATTGATTTCGCAAACCACGCAAGTAAAGACGTTCAACAAATTACACTCATTACAAATGAGGGCAATTTTGTACTCGGAAATATACAGAGTGGTAAAGATTCAACGTGGACCAAAAAGTTAGTCCAGAACGAAGCGGTCGATGTTGTTGTAGAATTTTCTGACAAGACCAAACTTTCGCATCACGAGAATTTTTTCAATAACCATCGGTATATCAAGATTGAAATCGAAGATCAGAAACTCGTTGTTCGGATGGTTTATGAGGGCTTTCTATAAGCGTTGACAACGGTCAATCGTATGAGGAACAAAGGGAACAAGCATTTTTCGTCAGCATGTGGCATTGAATAGATTGCCCACTCCTTTTTGTTTTTATAATACGATGCCGTTCGGGCGGCGCATGTAGGCTTGTAGCGCCGAGTATTGCCCGAACACCGGCATCGGCAAGTCAACCGGCATGGATCGTCAAAGGAATGCTTTTTCATCGTCGTGCTGGCAAATCGTACTTGAGAGTCGAGCGAGCACGGGTAATCTTAGGCTTGCGCATGTGACGAGTCGGCACCAAATAGCGGAAGCATAATTTGGCAGTGGCTTTTGGGAAGCATATCGCGGCCGTCGCGGCCAAAATATGGTCCCAGTCACAAGCAGTCAGTTCGGGGTGTAGCTTAGCTTGGTAGAGCGCCTGGTTTGGGACCAGGAGGTCGCAGGTTCAAATCCTGTCACCCCGACGTTGTTTTTCATGCGACGATGAACCCTCCCGATTGGGCCGCGTTGAACATCCCGTTTGTTGGTGTGGGCTGCATCGTCACGCGCGGGGACGGAAAGTTTCTCCTCGTCCGCAATCACGGCGGCGGTTGGTCGCCTCCCGGCGGGCATCTCGACTTCGGAGAATCGTTATCCGCGTGCGCCGCGCGCGAGACGCTGGAGGAAACCGGCGTGCGCGTCTCGGGCGTGGAATTTGTGGCGATCACCAACGACCGCTGGCCTGACGCAGACAAGCATTATCTCACGGTCTGGATGCGAGCCGACGCGCTCATGTCCAATGATCCGCTGGCGGATGATCCCGTGGAGATCGCCGAGTCCGGCTGGTTTGCCCCGGATGCGCTCCCGACTCCCCTCGCCCTCTATTTCAACAATCTCCTGGCCGGACGCTGTCTGCCTGTCGCGCCTCTGAATTTGCCGTTCGCCATCCAACGCGGAGCCGGCGATGACACGCCGGCTTGACCCGATACAATCATGAGCGACCCCGCTATCCCTAACACTTATTCCGCAGAGTGGTTTGAAGATTTCCACGTCGGCAT
>CALMVM010000622.1 GCA_937873255.1 uncultured Verrucomicrobiota bacterium
CTATCGAATTTATCTATAACACCTCCGCGCGGCGGGCGCAACCGGATGCAGCAGATCGGCGGCAGTTGTCGGCGTTGGGGAATCTGATCCGGCGTGTCCATGTCGTCCCGCTGGGGTGGAACAACACCTATCAGCCTGATTTCGAGCCGACTAGGGAATATTCACCGGACGGACCTCGCCCGGACGGGGTCGCCCTACGCGGCGTCCGCGACCCGGCACGCCAAGGCGACGAGTTCCGTGCCGTTTTCCAGGCCGTCGACGAAGCGGGCCGGAATCCCCCGCAAACCCACCTGCGCGCCCGCCAGCGCACCGGTCAGGCAGGCGCGGGCCATGTTCTGACCGCCACCGTTGAGGGCGTGGAGCACGGGAGTCTCGAAATCCCCCGCGAACCGCGCCGCGAGATAATACGCCGCCGGCAGCGGCCCGTAGATCGCGCAGGGCAAGCCGTAGACCGACGCCACCTTCCAGGCCGGCTCGATGCGGATGGCGGGATCGAGCGCTGCCTCGGCGCAATAGCCGGATAGCAGGAGGCCGTCGGGCGACGGGAATTTCTCCACCGGGATGTGCGCCGGCGATCCGGCCGGCGGCGGCGCGAACCGCGCACCGGTGACGCTGCCGAAGGGTAAGTCTCCGCTTTTGACGAGCCGCATCAGCCCGTCGGAAATCGCGCCGGCCATCGCCTCGCCGCGCACCAACGCGGAGACGACGCACGCGAACGCGACCGACAGCGAGAGCGTCAACCCGTCGTCCTGCGTGAGCCGGCCGTGCGCGGTGGACAGCGTGGCGGCCGTCGCCGGATCGGCGGCGTAACGCGCGGCTAGGACGACCATGCGCGCGGCGGCCTCGGTCGTATCAACGTTGCTGGCACACCGGCCCCATGGTTTGCCTTCCTTGACGCGCAGGCGGTACACGTCACGTATGTCCTGGTTCGTGTAGCCGCCGGGGCCGGCCCGGGGCGTGCCGTCGAGCTTCGGCAAAAAATCCGCGTCCATCCACCGCGTCCAGTCCGCTTCCTCGTAGCCGCCGCGCGCGTCCACGGAACGCAGCAGCGAGGTCATCAAGAGCCCGGTCTGGGAAAGTTGTCCGGCGCGCATGCCGGCGTGGTATCGACCCGACTTCGGGTCGGTGTAGCCGGTGATCCACGGGCCGTAGTCGCGGTGTTGTTCGTCGAGGTCGTAATACCAATGGGGGCCGAGGGCGAGGGCGTCGCCGATCAGCGCGCCGACGATGGCTCCGGCGGCCCGGTCGGCGAGGGAATTTTGCGTGGGAGAAGGCATGGCGGGGAAAATCTTATTCATCCGGCGCGCGGGGAGTGTGGACAAGGAAATAATGGCTGTCGTTTTCCGCAACCACGAAGAATCCGTGACGTTTGTACAACGAGCAGACCGGGTTCCCCTTGAGATATTCCAGCTTGATGGGAAACCCGTCCGTGTCGGCTTGGCGGATGACCGTTTGCAGCACCCCCGTGCCGATGCCCCGACGCTGGAATCGGGGCAGCAGATAAAACTCACCGAACTGGACGTGGGCGGCCGTGCGCGCGACCGACACGGTGCCGACCTTTTCTCCGGCGGCGGCGACGATGATCGACCACGGGCGCTCGGTCCATCGCTGGCGGTGAAACTCGCGCTGCAACGCGTCGTCCCAGCCCCAACGCGCTTCCACGTACGGCCCGAGCGCCTCGCGTTTGGCTGCGAAGGCAAACTCGAAATCCGCTTCCTCGGCGGGAACGAGTCGGACTTCCATCGCGCTCTTATCCATCGCTTTCGCCTACTTGCTCCGGTCCGGGAAAGGCGGGACCGGCGGCAGTTCGTAACCCTTGGTTTTCAGTTCGTCGAGGACCACCTCGATGGCCTTGTCCAACTGCTGGTCCTCGCCCCGGAATTCCTTCGCGGGGTCGTTGTCCACGACGATGTCCGGATCCACGCCGTGGCCCTCGATTACCCAGCCCTTGCCGTCCTTGGAATACGGCGCGAACTCCGGCTTGAACAACTGCCCGCCGTCCACGAACGGCAGCGAGCCGTTGATGCCCACGACCCCGCCCCACGAGCGTTTGCCGATGAGCTTGCCGAGCGCGAGGGTCTTGAAGCGGAACGGGAAGATATCTCCGTCCGAAGCCGAGAACTCGTCCATCAGCGCGGCCATCGGCCCGAGGAAGGTCTGCGGCGGGTTGGTCTGCGGCACGGTGTTGTTGCGGCTCATCTCGACCATCACCAGCGCGCGGCGCAGACGCTCGATGACCATCGGCGAGACGAACCCGCCGCCGTTGCCGCGCACGTCCACGATGAGCGCCTTTTTCTCGATCTGCGGGAAGTACAGTTTCGTGAACTCGTTCAGGCCCGGCTTACCCATGTCCGGGATATGCAGATAGCCGACCTTGCCGCCGGTCTTCTTGCTGACATAGTCGATGTTTTTCTGCACCCAGGCGAGGTAATAGAGCGGTTGTTCGTTGGCGGTCGGGACCACCGTGATGTCGCGCGCGCCGTCGTCGGTCGGCTTGGAATTCACCCGCAGCGTAACCTGCCTGCCCGCCGTGCCGATGAGCGCCTCGTAGAGATTGGCCAGCTTGGCGACCGGCTTGCCGTTGATGGCGAGCAAGTAGTCTCCGGGCTTCACGTTGAGACCGATGGCGGTCAGCGGCGAGCGGGTGTCGTCGTCCCAGTTCTCGCCGGGCAGGATGCGGTCGATGCGGTAGGCGCGCGTCGCCGGGTCGCGCGAGAATTCCACGCCGAGCAGGCCGAGCCGGATGCGCGGCGTCTCGGGGCGTTCGCCGCCGCCGACGTAGGCGTGGCCGTTGTTGAGTTCGGCGATCAGTTCGCCGATGAGGTAGGTCAGGTCGTTACGGTGATTCACGGACGGCAGCAGCGCGGCGTACTTGTCGTGCATGGCCTTCCAATCGACGCCGTTCATGTTGGGCGCGTAGAAGAAATCGCGCATCTGCCGCCACGCCTCGTCGTAGATCTGCGTCCACTCGGCGTGGTGGTCGAGCGCCATGTCGAGGCCGGACAGTTTGAGCTTACCCTCCTTGGTGTCGAGCTTGTCCTTGGGCAGATCGACGAGCGCGTATTCCTTGCCCTGTTTGACGAGCAGTTTCTTGCCGTCGAAGGTGATCTCGTAGGTGTTGACCGCGCCGAGCACGGTTTCCTTGCGGTCCTTGAGGCTGTAGGCGCACAAGAGCGAGTTGGGCTTGTCGTCGCCGCCGCCCTCGTCGTCATCGCCGTCGTCCCCTTTGGCGCGCAGGTAGAAGACCCGGTCGTCCACCATGCGCAGGCCCTGGTAATTGCCCGGCGGGATCGGCAGCGCGGTGAGACGCTCGCGCAGGCCGTCCTCGTCCACCACGACGGGCGCGGGTTTTTTGTCTTCGGGCTTGGCGTCCTTCTTTTTATCGTCGTCGGGCTTCTTGCCGTCGTCGGGTTTTTTGTCGTCCGACTGGCCGACCTCGTCGCTCTTGGGCGCGAGCGGGGCGGGCGTCGCCTTGGCGAGGGAAAGGAGGTAAACGCGTTCCATGTTGCGATAGACCTCCGAGAACTCCGCCTGCCCGAAGGTCGGGCTGAAGTCGCGCGCCGACGTGAGCAGCAGATACTTGCCGTCGTTGCTGAACGCCGGGTTGCCCGACGCGTACCAACTGTCCGTCGCCGCGATACGCCGTCCGCCGTCGAGGCCGTACAGATACACTTTCGGCATCCCCTCGGCTTCCTGGCGTCCCCAGGTGATCCACTGGCTGTCGGGCGACCAGTCGTAGTCGCGGATCGGGGCCACGTCGCTGTGGTCCACGAGCGTGGGAGGAGCCTTGGTGGTTACGTCCACGAAACGCAGGCGTTCCAGGCGGTCGGCCCAGAGGAGTTTCTTGCTGTCGGGCGACCAGATCGGCGTGAAATAATACGTGTCCGCGCCGGCGGTGATTTGCTGCGGTTCACCCTTGCCGTCCTGCGGGCGGACGTAGAGTTCGTTCTCGCCGGTGGCGTCGGAAAGGTAGGCGATCCACTTGCCGTCGGGCGACCACTGGGCGTCGCGTTCGTGGACGCCGGGGGTGTTGGACAGATTGCGCGGTGTGCCGTCCTTGGCGGGCACGGAGAAGAGTTCGCCGCGCGCGACGGCGATCACGCGCTTGCCGTCCGGCGCGGTGCTGACGCTTTCGAGGTGCTTGCCCGCGTCGACGGTCGCCGGGCGGCCCGAGGCGAGGTCTTCCTTGATGGAAATGGGCACCACCGCCGCCTGCGCGGAAGAAACTCCCAACGGATAACGCCAGACGTAGCCGCCCTGCTCGAAAACGATGTCGCGCGTGCTGATCGTGGGGAACTTGATGTCGAAGTCCTTGAAGGTCGTCAGTTGTTTGGTTTCCTTCGTGGCGAGGTCGCAGGAGAACAGGTTCAGCCGGCCGTCGCGGTCGGAGAGGAAGTAAATCTTGTTGTCCGGCCCCCACATGGGGCAGATGTCCTGCGCGGGGTTGTTGGTCAGGTCCGTGGTCTCACCCGTCTTGAAATCGTAGATCCAGATGTCGTCGGCCATGCCGCCGCGATAGTGTTTCCAGGTGCGGAATTCCCGGAACACGCGGTTGTACGCCATCTTGGAATCGTCTGGCGAAAACGACACTAACCCGCCGCGCGGCAGAGGCAGTTGCCTGGGCAATTCCGCGTCCAGGCCCACGGTGTAAAGC
>CALMVM010000623.1:0-2244 GCA_937873255.1 uncultured Verrucomicrobiota bacterium
CAGAAGCATCGTCCCGGAAACTAGGGACTAGCCTTCTGACATCGCAAGAAGATTTCGCCGTCGCGCCCTGTCCGCAGGCGACGAAACCACTGGCGGTCACGCTCTCATTCAACAGGTTGTACGGGTTCCCGGCGGGAACCTCTATGCCATCAAAGAGATCTAGGGATATTTGTCGGATTTTCCTATGCTCAAAATCAAGGACGGTGGTCATCGGTTGTTTGAAAACGATCCGCAGACGACGAGGATCGTTTCCGAGATGTTGCTGGATCTGGAAAAACACGGCCTCGACGCCGTCCGCCGATACAGCACGAAGTTCGACGACTGGTCGCCGGAAGATTTCGAATTGACGCCCGCGCAGATCGACGAAGCCATCGCCAAACTCGATGCGGAGGTGATCCGCGACACGGCGTATTGCCAGGACAATGTCCGCCGCTTCGCCCAGGCGCAAAAAGCGACGCTGCTGCCGCTGGAAACCCAGCCGCGTCCCGGCATTCTGCTCGGGCACCGCCATCTCCCGGTCGGCGCAGTCGGCAGTTACATCCCGGGCGGACGGTATCCCATGTTTGGGTCGGCGCAGATGAGCATCATCCCGGCGAAGGTCGCGGGCGTGAAACGCGTCGCCGCCTGCACGCCGCCGGTCAAGGGAGAGGGATATTTCCCGGCGACGATCAACGCGATCCACACGGCTGGCGCGGACCGCGTTTTCATCATCGGCGGCGTGCCCGCCATGGCGCTGATGGCCTTTGGCATGGGGGTGATGGAACCCGTGGATGTGCTTTGCGGCGCGGGGAACCAGTATGTGGCCGAAGCCAAACGCCAGCTTTTCGGACGCTGCGGTATCGACCTGCTCGCCGGGCCGACGGAAATCATGGTCATCGCCGATGATTCGGCCGACCCGGCGCTGGTCGCCTGCGATCTGTTGGGGCAGGCCGAACACGATCCCAACAGCGGCGCGGCGCTGGTGTGCCTGAGCGAGCCACTCGGCCGCGCCTGTCTGGCCGAGGTCGAACGGCAGCTCGAGACCTTGCCCACCCGCGAGATCGCCCGCCAGAGTTGGGCTGCGAATGGACGCATCTACGTGGCGGAAAGCCGCGAGGAAGCCGTTGCCCTGAGTGACGACTATGCACCCGAGCACCTGGAGTTGCACGTCGAAGACCAGGACTATTATTTCGACCACCTCACGAACTACGGCTCGTTGTTCATCGGTGAGGAAACCACCGTGGCCTACGGCGACAAATCCATCGGGACCAACCACATTCTGCCGACTAGCCGGGCTGCGCGTTACACCGGCGGCGTGTGGGTGGGCAAGTTTCTCAAAACCGTCACGTACCAGCGCATGACACCCGCCGCATCGGTCGAGGTCGGCGAGGTGTGCGCGCGACAATGCCGGGTGGAACGCATGCTGGCCCATGCCATCACGGCGGACGTGCGGGTGCGACGCTACGCGGAAAAAGCATGAGTCTTTTCGATTTGCACGGGAAGGTCGCGTTGGTCACCGGGGCGGCGACCGGGCTGGGACAGGGCATCGCCGTGGCGTTGGCGCGGCAGGGTGCGCGGACAGTGATTTCCGACAAGCCGGAATGCTCGCTGGAAGAAACCTCGTCCCTCGTGGCAGGGCACGTTACCGCAGAGCCTTGCAAGATCTCTATCGACGTGCGCGACCCGGCGCAGGTCGAGGCGGGTGCGGCGCGGGCGCTGGCGGAGTTTGGCCGCGTGGACATCCTCGTGAACAACGCCGGGATCAACCGGCCCTCTCCCGGGTTGGAGGTGGATTTGGCGAACTGGGAGGATCATTACCAGACCAACGTGCGCGGAGGCTTCCTGCTCGCGCAAAAGTTCGCCCCTGGCATGATCGCGGCAGAATGGGGCCGCGTGATCTGGATTTCCAGCCAGTCGGGGCTGGTCGGCATCCCGGGGCAGCCGGTGTACTGCTCGACGAAGGGGGCCGTCATCCAGTTGGTTCGCACGCTCGGGGTCGAGTGGGCGAAGCACGGCATCACCGTCAACTCGGTCGCGCCCACGTTCGTCGAAACGAATCTGACCCGCCGCCGTTTGCAAGGTCCGGAATTTCTCAAATTCGTGCTGGGCAAAATCCCCGCCGGACGGCTCGCGACGGTCGAGGAGATCGCGGCGGCGACGGTTTTCCTCGCCAGCGCGGAGGCCGCGATGGTGAACTGCCATACCCTCTGCGTCGATGGCGGCTGGACCGCGGCGTAAGCGCCGGGTCTTCCCGCCTACTCTGCG
>CALMVM010000623.1:2254-2722 GCA_937873255.1 uncultured Verrucomicrobiota bacterium
ATCGGCGTTGGCTCAATGCCGCCGAAGATCTATTGACTCCTCTCGCCCGCCTGATGTCCCCTGGAAAGGCCAGCCTCCCCCTGCAAGGCCGCGCCAGTTTCCAAGGCGGTCTCCCGGACATCCTGGAATCATTTTCGCGCCCGTGCCTGCTAGCGGCGCACTGGCTCCAGGCCGGATTGCTGTCTGACCCGGCCGAGGGACGGCTTTCGCGTCACGCGGTGGCCGATTGGCTGCGCCAGGGACTATTGCTGGGGACGGACCCTGCTGGGACGGAGTACTGGGGGCCGACGACCAATCATCATCAGCACACGTGCGAGATCGCCGCCTTGACGCTGGCGTTCCAGATGGCGCGTCCCTGGCTGTGGGAACCGTTTTCCGCCGCCGAACGCGCGCAGATCGCGTCCTGGATGGATGGAGTGCGCGGTTCCGGCCTGTACAGTAACAACCATTTGTTTTTTGGCGTTCTGA
>CALMVM010000623.1:2732-18043 GCA_937873255.1 uncultured Verrucomicrobiota bacterium
TGCTGACGCTGGAATTTTTGCAGCGCGAAGGTTACGGCCGGACCTCGGATGCCATCTGCGGGCGACGTTGGTTGGATGTCCTGGAAAGCATGGCGCTGGGCGGCGGCTGGTTCATCGACGGCGCGAACGAAACGGTTGATTACTACAACGCCTACGGGTTTCACTACTACGGTCTGTGGTGGGGGCGGCTGTACGGCGAACACGACCTCGCCCGCGCGCAACGCTGGCGGGACTGGACCCGCGAGTTTCTCGGCGACCACGTGCATTTTTTCGCCGCCAGCGGGGAGCCCCTGCCCTTTGGCCGTTCGCTGAGCTACCGCTTCGGCCCGATCGCGCCTTTTGCGCTGGCGGAACTCTGTGGTGCGTCACCGCTGGCTCCCGGCCTGGCGCGCCGGGTGTGCAGCCGCAGCCTGGATTATTTCCTGGCCCATCCCATCACCCAGTCGCAAGGGGCCATGAGCTTCGGCTGGACCGACGAGTTTCCCGAACTGGCGGAAGCCTACAGTTGCCCCGGCTCGCCTTACTGGGCCGCCAAGGGGTTTGCGCCGCTTTTGGTGCCGTCGGATGCCCCCTTCTGGACCGACCCGGAGGAGTCCATGCCCTGTGAGAACGGCGACACGGCGCGTGCCATCCCGTCGGCGGGACTCGTCGTGCGCAGCCACGGCGGCGAGGTGGAACTGCTCAACGCGGCGACGGGCATCAGCCCGGGCAACACGGGGTTCGGCCCCTGGAAATGGGGGAAGCTCAGCTACCGCACAGGGACGGGTTTCGAGATCGTGCGCGAGGGCAGCCCGCATCCGCTCGACGCCGCCCTGACGGCCGAAGCCGCCGACGGCACGATCCATGGGCGGCAGACCACCCATCCGCTCGCCATCGCGGTGGATCATCTTGCCTGCACCTATATTCTGGGCAGCCGACCAACGGGGTTCAGCGTCCAGGTGGAAACCGACCTCTGGTGGAACGGCGGGTGGCAGTTTCATCTGCACCGCTACCGCGCCCACCAACGCTGCCGCCTGCGCCTCGGCGCGCAAAGCCTCGGCGCGCGCGACGCGAACGCGTTGGCGACCGACGGCGAGTATCCTTTTCTGCGTGTCCGCAATCTCACCCACGGCGTCGCCGTGCAGGCGCTGACAGGCTTCCAGATCGCCGACTCCCGCTGGACGACGGCGGACCGGCAGCCGCGTGTCCACCTGCGCGCCGCCAACAGCGTCACGGTGTTTTTGCAAACGGAATGGCTGGTCGGCGACGGCTGGCTTGCTGCCCTGGTCTGGACCGGCCCGGCCGCCGACCAGCCGGCCGTTCCCTGGTTGGCACGGCAGGATGCGGGGCAATGGACATTTACGGGTCAGGGAACGCCGCCTTGGATCGTGACCGACCCCGGATTGCCCGCGCTGCCTTGAGGTTCATGGGCGTCAGGACAATGCCGTGACATATTCCGAGGGAGTGACGAACGCGCAACCCTGCCCGAGCGCGAAATCGACGATCCCCTCGAACTCCGTGAAGCCTCGCGCATCCCATTTTTGCGGATGCCCCTGGATGACGAAATAGTCGCGTCCCGCCGCATGTTCGAAGTAACCGGCGCGGAAATCCTCCAGGCTCGGCACGAAGATGGGTTGCTCGATGTTGACCTGCCGGACCCGGTCCAGCACGGTGACGTTGTGCTCCGCCAAGAGCCAGCGTCCCGGTGCGTCCGTCGGGCCGTAGAGCCACGCCTTCATGTCGGGCTCGGCGGCCACTACCTCCACCGTGTGGGCGTTGGTCGCCGGCCCCGGCATGCCGGTCCCCGGCGAGCCGAACACGTGGAACGGCAGACCCAGCTTCTGCCGGGCAAGCTGCTGGCCTCGTGCGAACCGTTGCCGTTGTTCCTCGTAGGGCCGGTCGAACTCGTTGTACTGCTGCCCGTCCGATGCGGTCCAGGGCAGGTGGTCGTGCGCGTGGTACCAGAACTCGACCAACCCGGTCTTGTGCAGGTCTTTGATCCACTGGAGATATTCGGCGTCGTCGCCTTCGAGGGTGTTGCAGATGACGCCGATGCTCGCCTTGAGCAGCCGTGCCCGGAAGAAATCGCCGAGCCACCGCCACTCCTTGGAAACCTGCTCTTCCCCGCCGCCGCGCAGGTCATCAAGTTTGATGATGATCTTCGGCGCGGTCGAAGACGGTGACCCGGCGGCTCCGGTGATTAACATAAAATGGTCGTGGCCGGGAACCGGCGGGAGTGTTTAGGTGGTCTGCAATTTCTTTTTCGCGCGCGTCGATTTGCCGGGAGGACGCGTTGCCACAGCGATCCTTGGCGGCACCGCGTCGGCCTCCGGCTGCGGCCGGAGGGTTGTCCCGGGCATCCAGGTGCTTTCGACCGACAGGCGGATGGGGATTTCCGGAATGCCCCGGTCCCCGCGCTGGAGCATGCCCACGACTAGGTCCACCGCCCCGCGTCCGATCATTTTGTTGTTCTGGTAGATGCCGGACCAATGCGGCTCCGCCAGATTGACACTCAGGTTGGCGAAGCCGATCTGCTCGGGGACAGCCCAGCCGAGTTCCTGCGTCTTCCGTCCGATGTAGGCGAGGCCGATCACGACATCCGGCTGGTGCTCGCGCAGCCACTTCCGCAACGGCGCAGCCACCACTTCCTCACGCGCATCGTCCAGCAGGAGAGGAGGGACGCAACCGAGGTCCGGCCGCTTCCAGTGGGTCAGCAGCCAACTGCTCAGATAGCTGCTCTCCGCCTTGTCGTCCATCTCGGTCGGGAGGCAGAGTCCAGGACGCCGGTAGCCCATCCCAAACAGGTGCCGCAACAAAAGGCTCATCGAGTGAAACTGGTGGTTGGTCACCACGTTGAGCACCGATGGCTGCATGCTGTAGCCAAAGCACACGGCGGAAACATGCTGGTAGTCGATGCCCTTGATCGCATTCGGCTTGGGCAGCGGCGCCAAAAGGATGCTCTGGATGTTCCTGGCCCGCAGGATCCGGTTGAGCCGTTCGGGCGACATGCCGGGCTCCTGCAGCCAGAATTGCTCCAGCAGATAACCGAGGCGCTCGGCCCGTTCGGACGCTCCCTGGAAATACTCCAGGAACTCCGGGTTCTCGAAAAGTTGTTCGCGGCGAGGCCAATTGTTGATCCAGCCAATCGTCGCCTGATAGCGCGGCTGGCTGCTGGCCCGGCGGTACACGTTGAGGGCCGTCAGCATCGGGTCGGGCCGGTAACCCAGCGTGTGGGCGGTCCCTTGGATTTTCTCCCGGGTGGCCGGTGACAACCGCGGGCTGTCGCGCAACGCCAAGCTGACGGTGCTGTAGTGCAGACCGGTCGCGCGGGCGATGTCACGCAAGGTGACGACGTGGGAGGGATTTTCCAAGGCGTTCGGGGGCGCTGGGTGGAATCACACAAGACTAAACACTAGCGGAAGGATTTTCACCTAGGTTCAACAGGTTGAATGTAACTGCGCTGGAGGGGTCGGGCAAAGCCGATATTCTCGCTTTCCAGCACCATACTCTCCTCATGAACATTCTCCCCCTGCCAAATTCCGCCGTCCGCAGTAAAGCTCGTTCGCACCGGGAGCCACGCCCCCTGTGCCACTTTCATCGTTCCGCCGCACGGAGCGCGATCCGCCGACCGGTTTTTCTTGCTCTGAGCCTGGGACTGGCG
The DNA here is from genome assembly GCA_937873255.1 of uncultured Verrucomicrobiota bacterium. GTDB lineage: Bacteria > Verrucomicrobiota > Verrucomicrobiia > Chthoniobacterales > SZAS-18 > CAHJWO01. The sequence goes on from CALMVM010000623.1 coordinate 6,373, forward strand.
GTGGCACTGGCACCGGTCGTAAAGGCGGCGAACGACGCGTATTCCCCCGACGCCGCCGGGAACTTTTCCACCGGCTTCACTTTGGGAACGACCACGCCGACGGCTGGCGGCAACGCTTCGCCGGCGAGCGGCGACAGCCTTTTCTTCGGGACGCAGACGACCGGCACGACGACGTTAAACGACGACCTCGCGGCGGGATTTATTTTCGGGGGGCTGACTTTTAACTCCGGCGCCTCGGCGTTCACCATCGCCGGCAACAGCTTCACGCTGGCCAGCGGCGGGACCATCGCCAATAACAGCACGGCGTTGCAGACGATTAACAACAACATCAGCTTCGGCACGGGCACGACGGCCGCCAGCATCACGACGGTGACGGGCGGGGGCAATTTTGTCTTTGGCGGCGCACTCACCGGCAGCGCACCGGTCAATTTGACGGGTGCGGGTACCGTAACGCTCAGCGGCACCTCGACCAACACCACAGGGCTCGTGACGGTCAACGCAGGCACGACGCTGATCCTCTCGCACGGCGTGGTCGGGACGCTCACCACCGCGACGACTCGCAATGCCATCGGCGGCGGCGGTCTGACAATTGCGGGAGGCACGGTGCAGATTGGACTTACCGCCACGAACGGGGGCAATTACCAGATCAACTCCACCGCGATCCCGACGATCAACAGTGGTACCTTGGATCTGAATGGATCGGCGCAAAATCTCGCGGGCGTTGCGAGTGTCAACACCACGGGCATCGTCACCAGCACCAGCGCGACTGCCACCACCTTGACCATCGGCAACAGCAATGGAACCAACGCCTCCTACGCCGGCATCATTCAGGATGGCGGTGGGGTGGCCCTGGCGGTGCAGAAAGCCAACACCAACACGCAAACCCTCACGGGGGCAAGCACGTACACGGGATCGACGGCCATCGCCGGCGGCACGTTGGCGGTATCCTCGCTCAACAGCGTCACCACGAACGGCACGCTCGGCACGACGCACTCCGCTTCCAGCAGCTTGGGCGCTCCCACCACCACGACCAACGGCACCATTGGCATCGGCACAGGCACGGCCGCGGGACAGCTCACCTACATCGGGGCGGGCGAGACGACGGACCGCGTTATCAAAATGGGAGGCACGACCGGCGGGACAACTCTCGATCAATCCGGCACCGGCGCGCTGAAATTCACCAGCAACTTCACCGCCACCGGTGCGGGCATCAAGACCCTGACCCTGCAAGGCTCCACGGTCGGCACGGGCGAAATTGCCGGGATTATCCCCAACAACAGCGCCACCAACACCACGTCGGTTACCAAAGCCGGCACGGGCACCTGGACGCTTTCGGGGGCAACCACCTACACCGGCACGACCTCCATCACCGGCGGCACGTTGAACTTGGCAAAGGCCGGCACCACGGTTGGCACGGGCGGCACGCTGACGGCCGCGTCCCCGATCAGCGTCACGGCCGGCACCCTGTCGTTGAACGCCAACGACACGATCGGAACGGCGAACACGGTGGGCCTCGGCGGCGGCATTCTCAATCTAGCCAACGGGACTTTGACGGGGCGCGGCGCGGCAGTGGCAGGCGGCACCGCCACCGGCACCAGCACCACGGGCGTCGGGATGCTGACCCTCACGGCGAACTCCACGTTGAGTTTCGCGGGAGCATCCGGCACCATCGTCTTCAGCGGTTTCGATCCGAGCGCGAGCAATTTTAAGCTTGCCGTGACTGGCTCCAATTTCGGCACCGCCACGAACAGTGCCGACAGTACGAACGACCGCCTCATTTTCGGCACGGCTTTGACGCAGGCGCAACTCAACGACATCACGTTCAACGGCGCGGCCGGTGCGACCGAGGTGCAACTGGGCACCACGAGCTTCTACGAGGTGATCGCCCCGGTGCCGGAGCCTTCGACCTGGGTCACCGGTTTGCTCAGTTTCGGGTTGCTCGGGTGCTCTCTCCGCCGCCGGTTGGGCTTGGCCAACGGGTAACAGGTAGGGTTGCTGGCGGATGAGAACGGAGCCGGGTGCAGACGCACCTGGCTCATTTTCGTTCTGGACAGTCTTCGTCTTGGAAGACCGTGCGAAAAAGGTGGAAGGCCAGCCGCCGCGTCCGCAAGACAAAGCCTCCGGGCCGACTGCGACCAAGCTGTCAGCCCGTTGCCAGCGAGTCGGCGGGTTTGGAAGGTCTCACGTAGAGCGGTCGTACATTTCCAGAGACACCACCGCTTCCAATTCCTCCCGGAGCAGGTGGCGGCGGAGATTGGCCAGCGAGAGTTCGCACAGCATGGAGAAGGCATCGCCTGTCGGACCAGCGATATGTGGAGAAAGCAGGCAATTCTCCAGAGAGTACAGGGAGGAATCTACCGGCAGTGGTTCTTCCTGATAAACATCGAGTCCTAGGCGCAAATTTTTCTCGCGGCTTAGTTGGATCAGAGCACTTTCCTCAACCAGATGCCCGCGTCCAACATTAACAAAGACAGCTCCATCCGGCAGACACTTCAACACTTCCTCGTTCACCGACCCGCGGTTGTGGGAAGTCAACGCTTCGCACTCGATCAGAACATCGCTGTTTGAAAAGAGTTCCTTCAGATCACCGTAACGTCTGACACCATATTGCTCAAACAGACCAGGCGGCACCCCCTGCGAATACGCGGACAACTCCACGGAGAACGGCTGCAGCATGTACACCAACTCACGCGCGATGGCGCCAAAGCCGTGCAGTCCCACCCGCTTGCCTTGCAAGGTCCGTGTCTCCACGAAGGTCGAAGCGGAGGAACCTTTGTGTTCGGGCCAGCTTTGCATGAAATTCCTCCAAGCTGGCAAATTACGTAAGGCTCCCAACACCAGCAGTAAAGTGTGTTCGGCCACGGCGAAGCTGACGCTGGTTCCCCAATTTGATACCAGGACGCCCCGCTCCAGCAGACTACGTGGAACGATATGTTTCACTGACCCCACCAGATGACAAATATACCGGAGCGATAAATCGGAAGACCGCGCGTAGATCTCTGGAATAGCAGGGGTCCCCCAACCGGTGACCAGAACCGTCGGACGCGCCGCAAAAAGAAAATCTTCCCATTGTTTTCCTTTGAAGGTCGCCACATCGACCCATTCGTAATCCATCGCCGAAAACCAGCCTGGATCGAAGCGCATTAGCAACTGTTCTTTGCACTGAGGGCCAAGGGCGAAGACCACGTGATCACGTCGAGCGGTCTGCGGCGCAGGAAAATCGACCGCCATGGCTTCCTGAGAACTGGATGAAAGCTGCTTATACAAGGAAAAGGGTATTTAGGAGAAGCCTTTCGCGGATCGAATGGCGCAGACACTCTAAGAACGGAGGTAGCCCCCACGGAAAACTTTTGTGGTTCAACCTGTTGAAGGCGGTAATAATTCGTCTCTGGCGAAACTGCCTTACGAGCGTGTCAACGTTTCGACACGCTCGCCCCCGCCGGAGCATGGTCCAGTGGCGAGGCAAGATCCTTGCGCTGCCACGCGCGGACGTAGTCGATGACAAAATCTGCCGGCAACTGCTTGTCGTCGGTCGCGTCGTTGTCCCACCCGCCGCTGGGCATGTAAAAGATGAGGAACGCCGGCACGTTGGACACGCGCGGGTCTTCCCAACGCAACACTTCCTTGCCGTTGCAATAGTAGGTCAGTTGCCCCGGTAGCCAGAGCAGACCGCAGGTCAGGAAACCGTCCTTGTCGGGCTGGAAGTAGACTTTGTCAGCGCCGTTGCTCTTGTGGTCTTTTTTGTAGCCATCCCAGTGTTCCGCGATGTTGTAGCGAAGTCCGCCCCAGCGCGTGAGGTGCTCCATGATGTCGAACTCCATCCCGCCGTCGTAGGTGTCCTGGCGTTTCGGTTCCGCCGAGGGGCCGCGGTCGGGCATCATCCAAAAGGCCGGCCACAATCCCGGCGCGGTGGGCAATTTCATCCTTGCCTCGAAATATCCGTAGCGCTGCGTCCACTTGCCGAGGGTGTCGAGATAACCGGTGGCGTAGGGAGTTTCCAAGCCGTTCGGATCGTCGTTCTGATGGCCGGTTTTCTTCTCGTAGCGTAACTTGGCGAACCCGCCGCCAATCAGAACGTTTTCCTTGGTCCAATGCGTTTTTTTGGGGTCCCACCAGTTGGAGGAATAAACATTCCAATGCGTGGCGTCGAGGGTCGCGCCGTCAAATTCATCGGCATAGGTCTTGACCCAGTCGCCTTCGGCCGGAGGACGCTTGCCGAGCCAATCTGGCAAAACGGGAACAGGGGGCACATCGGCGCGGATCGACTCGACCGCCAGCGAGCCGGTCGGCCCACCCGGCACGCTCAGGATCGTCACGCCGGACACGGTATCGTTGGTGAGGTGCGTCAGCAATTTTTTCTGCGATGGGTCGCCGGGTTTGGCGTTGGCGAAGGGGACCACGAGTTCCGCTGATGCGCCGGGAGCGAGCGGTGCGCCGGCGACGGTCTCGCTGGCCCCGCCATTGCTCTCGACGTGAGCGCTGGGAGTCAAGGAAGTGTTGCCGCTGTTGCGCAGTTTAATCCTTACTTCCAGGCAGTCGCGCAGGTCCCAGCGACCCACCGCCGGTTTGACGGTAACCGCTGGCGGCACGCGTGTGGACGCCGCCGGAAACTCGACCCGCAACTGCGCGTCGGCGAGGGTGAAAGTCGTGCCGGCGGCCGTGACCTGCTTGCCGACGTCGAACGCCACGCCCGGCCCGAACAATGACCCGCCCTTGGGTTTGACGCGGATGGAATTTGGATCGACCGCCGGTTGTTCGCCCGGCGTGCCGCCGGCGGTCAGTGATTCAATGCGGAACGACTGCTGAATGTCCGACTTCCTGACGAAAAAGAGCAAGTTGGAAACCTCCGCCGGCTTCAACGGATAATCAGCCTTTCCAGAAGCATATCCGAAATACACTTTGACCGTGTCGGTCATGCCGGGTTGCACGACGATGCTCTCGGTATTCCAAGGATGGGCTTGCCAGGGGCCGTCGTTGTCGACGCGCAGGCAGACCGTCGTTACCTTGGTGCCGGTGTTGGCGACGCGTGCCTCGACGTGTCCGTAGGCCGACAGGTCGAAGACCGGGCCGCCCGTCGGCTTGAAGCTGACGCCGGGGTAATTTTCCTTGCCGCCAAGCAGTGCGCTGATTTCCAGCCCCGGCACTGCTGGGTCCGTGCTGCGGGAGACGGAGACTTGCGGTGAACTGGGCACGAGATGTTGCGCCGCGTCCGGCGACCTAACATCGAGCAACACCTTGCCAGTCTGCGCGTTGGCGGCGCCGGGTAAGTGCAGCGCGAGCAACGCGGCGAGGAACGAGCAAGCGGGAAATTTCATGTTGGGAGGGAACTTCGGAGCCTCCTCAAATGGGTTGGCACCGGCGTTTCACGTCAGCTATCACCAGCGGTAAGGTGAGGCAAGCCGTTGCGGCTCCGATGCGCCTGTTTGAAGCCTGCTTTCCCATTCAACTTGTTGAATGGGATGGGTGAAAGAATCGCTGGGCGACCTCTTCCCAACCCGCAAAGATAGCACCAGCGAAACCCCATGCACCTGATTGACTGGCTGCTTCTGATCATTCCGCTGCTGCTGCTGGTCGCGGTTGGCGCTTACACGCAGAGCCGCGTGAAAAGCGTGGCTGATTTTTTGTCAGGTGGACGCGTGGCCGGACGCTACCTGCTGGCAGTGGCCAAGGGCGAGCAGCAGGCGGGCGCGGTAGTGTTTGTGGCGACGTTCGAGATCATCGCGCACTCGGGTTTTGTACTGACGTGGTGGAGCTGGCTCCAGGTGCTGCCGGGTTTGCTGGTGACAATTTCCGGGTTCGTCGTCTCCCGCTTCCGCGAAACGCGCGCCATGACGCTGGCGCAATTCTTCGAGCTACGCTACAGCCGCAATTTCCGACTGTTCGCCGGACTCCTGGCGTTCGGCGCGGGCGTCGTCAATTTCGGCATCATCCCCGCCGTTGGCGCGCGGGTGTTCGTGTATTTCCTGGACTTGCCCGAAAATGTCACGGTCCTGGCGTGGGCGATGCCAACCTATGTGCTGCTCATGGGGATGTTTCTGGGCCTGACGCTGCTGCTGGCTGCGACGGGTGGGTTTCTGACGGTCATGGTTTGCGACTGTCTGGAAGGCATGATCTCGCAGGTGCTCTACCTGGCGATCATCGTTTCGCTGGTGTTTTCCTTCACCTGGCCGGAAGCCGCCGAAACCTTGTCGCACCGGGCGGTGGGCCAGTCGCTGCTCAATCCGTTTGACGCGGGAAAGCTGAGTGATTTCAACCTGTGGTACGTGCTCATGAATGCCGTCGTCGGCATCTACGGCACGATGGCCTGGCAAAACGCCAGCGGCTACAATTCGGCCGCCCTCAACGCGCACGAATCCCGCATGGGCAACGTGCTCGGACGCTGGCGCGAGATGGGCAAGTCGGCCGTGCTCGTGCTTTTGGCGATCTGCGCGCTCACTTACCTGGAACACCCCCACTACGCCACGCAGGCGTCACAAGTGGAGACGCAGGTACGGCAGATTGCCCAGCCTCAGGTCCGTGAGCAGATGCGCGTGCCCATCGCGCTCTCGCGCCTGTTGCCGCCGGGCATCAAGGGCGCGCTGTGCGTGGTCATGCTGATGGGACTCTTCGGCGGGGACGCCACCCACCTGCATTCGTGGGGCGGCATCTTCGTGCAGGACGTGGTGCTGCCATTGCGTCGGCGGCCGTTCACGCCGCAAGCGCACATCCGCGCGCTGCGGTGGTCGATGGCGGGCGTAGCGGGGTTCGCGTTCGTCTTCGGTGCGTTGTTCCACCAGACCGAATACATCAACATGTGGTGGGCCGTCACGCAGGCGCTCTACGTCGGCGGCGCGGGAGCCGCCATCATCGGCGGCCTGTACTGGAAAAAGGGCACGACGGCAGGCGCATGGACGGCGCTGCTGGCCGGTTCCACGTTGGCGGCAGGCGGCATCCTGACACGGCAGTTCCTCGGCGCGGATTTTCCGCTCAACGGCCTGCAAATTTCCTTCGGAGCGACGCTGACCGCCGTGGTCTCATACATCGGCGTATCACTGTTGACCTGCCGGGAGGACTATGACCTGGACCGTCTCCTGCATCGTGGACCGTATGCTGCCGTCGTGGTCCGGCGCGACGGCGACTCCGCGCTTCCGCCGTCCGACGAGCGTCCGTCCTTGTGGTGGCGGATCCTGGGCATCGACGAACACTTCAGCCGCACGGACCGCTGGCTGACCACCACGCTTTTTGCCTGGAGCATGTTTTGGCTCGTCGTGGCGGTTGTCGGTACGGTCTGGAACATCACCGCGCCGTGGCCGGTGCCGGCGTGGGCGCGGTTCTGGCGGGTGGCGGGCATCGGGGTCCCGATGGCGTTCTGCCTGATTACGGCCGTGTGGTTCACCTGGGGCGGCACGCGCGACATCCGCGCCCTATTTCACAGGCTTGCGCTGGAAAAGGTCAACCCGCTCGACGACGGCTCGGTGAGGGACGAACGCAACCTCGACGAAATCGCCGTGTCTGTCGCTCCCGTCCACAGTGCCAGCTTGAAAGAATAAAATTGGTCCTCATGAAAACCGTCATCTCCCTCCTTACCGTGCTCCTCGCGTCGGCATGTCCGCTCGCCAACGCTGCTCCGGCCATCATCATCAAGACGGACGACCTGCGCATCGGGAAATCGCAGACCGTCTCGCCCGAGTGGCAGCGTCTCGCCGATTTTATCAAGAACCGCAAAATCAAGGCGAGCATCGGGATCATCTGCGATTCACTGGAAGGCGACCATCCACAGTATTTTCAGTGGATCAAAGACCTGTACAAGACTGGGTTGGTCGAGTTCTGGCTGCACGCCTACGATCACAAATCCTGGACCGCGCCGGACGGCACGGTCTACAACGAGTACGATCACCGTCCCTACGAGGAAGAGGTGCAGCGCGTCGCGCATTGCCAGCAACTCGCTCGGGAGAAACTCGGCTTCACGTTCCGGACCTTCGGCCCGCCCGGCACCGACGCCGCCGGTCCGGCTGTGGACGACAATGCCTGGAAAGCCTTCGCGGCGGACCCGGACATCAAAACGGTCTTCTACGTCACCATGGACGACGTGGGTGAAAAGCTCGAAGCCACCACGAAACTGCGACTCCTGACCCGTGTTTGGCAAGTGAACATCGAGCACCCGTTGTTCGTGCCCAGCCTGGAGCAGTTCCAACGCGGCTACGCTGCCTACGCCGACAAACGCGATTACTTCTATCTCCAAGGCCACCCGCAGCACTGGAACGAGGCGGCCTTCGCGGAGTTCACGCGGATCGTTGATTTCGCCACCGCGCAGGGTTGCGCGTTCGTGACGCCTTCGGAGGCTGTGGCCCGACCGGTCGCGCCCGGCCGGCGTTGACCCGTAAAGGGGTCATGGCCCCTTCGGGTTCGGCACGAAGCGTCCCTTTGTCGCGGAGAATCGTCCGCCGTTATCGCTTGTCTTGCCGTCCACCCAGATCCATTTGAGATTTTCCGTGCCGTGGGCTTGCTGTGGGGCGTTGGCGCGATGCGCGTCCCACATCGCCTGCACGAAGGCGTCGGTATTGTTGCGGGTGGGATGAGGCTGGCCGGTCTTCGAATCGTACTTTTTGCTCCCCGACCGCATCCACCAGTCACAGAAGTCGAAGAAGGCATCATGGTTCCAGGCGGGTCGGGCCTTTAGATAAAGTGCTGCCAGTGCGAAGCCGGGCCAGTTGCCGCCGGTCCAAAGGTATGTGTTGGAGAATTTATCGTCATCGTCCCATTCGCGGTAGGGCTTCTCCAAAAAGGGTCGGCGGGCATGGGTATGGAATCCCACCTGCCACAGCGCGTCCTGCCCATCCGCCCCCCGGCCGTAGTAGGTGTCCACGTCCTCGGAAAAAACGGTCGTCGGAACGATTTCGCCGGGACCCCTGACCAGGATGTCCCGGTGATACAACAGTGGGTATTTCGGATTCGATAGTTGGACTGCTCGGAGCGCGGGCTTGTCCAACAACAGGCTTGCAAAGAGCAGCGGCCACTTGCGCCCCATCCAGTGTCCGCCGTCGGAGAACCACTGCCGCCCCATGCCTGCCACTCCATGCAGATCGATCCCGTACTGGATAAATCCGACCATGAGAGGCTCCTTTTGCACGCGCGGCACATCGAGTAGCAGCATGAGCGAGGCGAAACTGTTCAGGTAGGCGACCACCCCGCCATAGGACGGTTGGTTTTGCGCCGGTGCGCTGTACTGCACCGTCCAGTCGTCCACGTGGTCGAGCCAAGGCCGCTGGTAGAGACGCGCCATCTTTTCCCACGATGGCACCGGCCCGGCGGGCTTCAGGCCGGGCAGCAGATTCCAGCGAATGTCTTTCGTCTCGTAAATGGTCTTGTCGGTCCCGGCGTATGCCGGACGAAACGCGTCCGGCGGCGGTTCCTTGTCCAGGCAAGTGAGCACCGCCGCCGTGTCGAGCGCGATGGGAGCGCGGGCGGTGTTAAAGCCGCCGAGTTGTTCGGGAAACAGCATCACCGGCAGATACGGAGTGGCGAGGACGCCGTTCTCGTAGGCCTCACTGCTGACCGTGGACACCAGCGATTGGTTCGCCGGCAGACGGTAAGGAAACACGACGGTCAGCGCGGGATCGTAGTTTGTGGCACGGGAGTCGTACCCTTGATGGGTGAACAGCCCATTCTTCTCGGCCCCCAAAATAATCATCGATCCATTGCGGCAGCGTTTGTCTTCCACGAGTGAAACCGCGCCGTACCGGCTCTGTGCATTCGTGGTCGGTTCATTTGCGGGCGCGGGACCGGATTGTGGCAACACGCCGACCACAGTCACCGGGCCGATGACCCACCAGTCGCCGGTCACAAACCGGCCGACCGGGTACGGTTTGTCAAATGTCCATGTGATCCCGTACTGGGTTACGCTCTGTGACAGGACGGCACTGGCTTGGCCGGGCACCAAGGGAAATAAAGCGCCACTGATGCTGGTCATAAAAAAATAACGCCGCAGGGCACCGGAAGTAAAAAGTCGGGAAAACATGGCGGGCTCGACATGACCAAGTCCGTTGCTCGGATTGGGGTTGAAGGCGGATCACATAAGGAAATCGTTGGTTGTGGGGGCTGTCAAAGTCGGTCAACAGGTTGAATGAACGCTGTCTTGCGGGTGCTGAGCGTGAGAAGGATAGTTCTTGTGTTGACTATGTATTGCACTTGGTCAGCCGCTTCGGCAGATTCCGGCGGTCAAGATTAGCGATTTACGCCGATTCAACCCATGCCGAGTCAACCCGCGTACACCACTGCCGCCCGGCGACCGTTTGTGCTCTGGTTGCGCGCGGTTAGCCATCCTCGGCGGCAGACTCCGCGCCTGCCATCACGTTCGTGAAAAACCTCTCCCCCATGGAAACGGTTGTTCCGACTTCTGCTGCGGCGGACACCTCGCCACCGAACGATCCGCGCACACGTCCAAGAGCCTTTACCTTGGTGGAGTTGCTGGTGGTGATGGCGGTCATCATCGCTCTTGTCGCCATTGCCACCCCGGCGGTGAACTCACTTAAGAACAGTGGGGATGTCACCGCCGCCGCGTATGATCTGAGCGACATCCTCACGCGTGCGCGCACCTACGCCGTGGCGAACAACACTTACGTCTGGGTCGGCATGTTTGAAGAGAACGGCTCACAAAATTCCACCCAGCCGGCGGCGGCGGGCGTTGGCCGCGTGGTCGTCGCGGCGGTGTATTCCAAGGATAGTAGTTGCTTGTATGATCCGAGCGGGGCCGTCACCGGTAGCCTGCCCCCCGCGCTTCTCGGCCAGTACGGGAACTTGGTCAAGATCAACAATGTCCACCTGTCCGCTTTTCCCAACGGCACGGGCACCGGTGGCGGCTTCGCGGGACGCCCGCCCGCCGGGAGCGCTTCTGATGGCAGCGACGCCAGTTGCCGAATCAGCGACCGGCTGCCGGCCAGCGCATGCAAGTATCCGTTCACTTATCCCGTGGGTGCTTCCGGCCCCAGCGCGCAATATACCTTTACCAAAATGGTTCAGTTCAGCCCGCGAGGAGAAGCGCGCATTAATTGCGTGCAGGATATGCAGCCGCTCATCGAGATCGGCATGGTCCGCACCCACGGAGCCGCCGCCGACACCGCCAACAAAAATGTCGTTACCCTCCAGGTATCGGGCATCGCCAGCAACGTCAGCATCTACCGTCCATGAAACGCGGGCGAACGCATTTATCCGCCGCTGGATTCACGTTGGTGGAGGTCACGCTAGCCCTCGGCGTAGCGGCGGTCGGTCTGGTCTCCGTTTTCGGGTTGCTTCCAGTGGGTTTGAACACCAATGCCCAGTCTATCGAGCAGACGGCTGCCGGCAACCTGCTTGCCGCGGTCGTCGCGGACTTGCGCGCCACGCCGGCGACCGTCCCGCCGGGACAAGCGGCGTCCTCGCAGCAGTTCAGCCTCGCTATTCCGGCCAATCCTGTGGCGACCGCCGCGACCAGCACGGTCTATGTCACGGACGACGGCAAGCCCTCCTCCACGCTCCCAGCCAACGTCCGCTTCCGGTTGACCGCGACCTTCATATCCAATGGCTCAGCGTCGCGGGCACCGACGCTTGCCCGGCTCAAGGTCAGCTGGCCGGCCGTGGCGTCCCCCGACCATGCCACCGGCTCGGTCGAGCAGTTGACCATCCTCGACCGGAACTGACCATCTCCCCCCTTCTC
>CALMVM010000624.1 GCA_937873255.1 uncultured Verrucomicrobiota bacterium
GCGGTGCAAGCGCGGGCTGCCGTAGGTGCGCCGACTGCGCGTGAAGAGCGCGTCGATCTGTTCGCCCAGCACGGCGTCGGCACGATCCCGCGCACTCGGCCCGCGTTGACGCCAAGCGTAAAAGCCCGCCCGCGACACGTCGAAGGCCGCGCACAGGTCGGCCACGGGGTAAGCGTCTTCCATGGCTTCGATCACGGCGAAACGCTCCCGTTTGGGCCGGCGAAGATCCCGACGGCCTTTTTTAAAATGTCGCGCTGGTTGGTCACACTCTGGAGCTGGGCGCGCAGCCGGCGCACCTCGGCCTGTAGTTCCTGCGCGCTCGGCGCGATGGCGGGCAGCTTGCCCGCCGTCGGCGCGGCCGACTCGGCCTGCGTCCCGGCGAACTGCCGTCGCCACGTGCGCAGGCTCTCCGTGGTGATGCCCAGGCCTTGGGCGACCCGGCTGGCCGGCACCCCGCTTTGCCACTGGGCGACCGCTGCCCGCTTGAACGCCTCGTCGTAGGGACGATGACTCGCGCCCGTTCTGTTGTTGCCTGCTTCGCTGCTCATGGGGTTGATCTGCCTCCACCCCGAGCCGCTGTCTACTTTATCCGGGCAATCTCAAGTTTACCCTCGGCCATCGCCTTGACCTTGCCGCGTTTGGCGGCCACGTACCAACGCACGCCCGCAAAGCGCGCGACAATCTCGGCCCGCTTTTCCACCCCTCCTACGAGGCGTTCCTGAACATCGTCACCTCCATGATGGACCAGTTCGCCAAATCCCTCAAAATCAGCGCGGAGGTGCCCTGGCGGCTGCCGGTCGCCTCGCTCAACTACCTGGAAACGAGCACCCTCTGGCGGCAGGAACACAACGGCTTCTCTCACCAGTCGCCCGGCTTCATCAATTCGATCCTCAACAAGAAGAAAGGTCTGCGGCGCGTCTACCTGCCGCCCGACGCCAACTGTCTCATCAGCACGATGGACCACATCCTGCGTGGAGTGAATTACGTCAACCTCGTCATCGCCAACAAGGCCCCGATGCCCGTGTGGCTGACGATGGACGAGGCCGTCACGCACTGCCGCGCCGGGGCGTCGATCTGGCCGTGGGCGAGCACGGACGAGGGGTTGGACCCGGACGTGGTGCTCGTGGGCATCGGCGACGTGGTGACGGTCGAGGTCATGGCCGCCGCCGACATCCTGCGCTGCGAACTGCCCGAGTTGCGCGTGCGCGTGGTCAACGTGACCGACCTGCTGATCTTGGAAAAAGAAACCGAACACCCGCACGGCTTGGACGACGGCATGTTCCACGCCCCGTTCACCCCGGATTGTCCGGCCATCGTCAACTTCCACGGTTATCCTTCGGCGGTGAAACAACCCCTCTACGGACGCGGCACGGGCGACCACTGGACGATTAACGGCTACCGCGAGGAGGGCACGACGACCACACCCTTCGACATGCTCGTGCGCAACGGCGCGAGCCGCTACCACCTCATCCAACAGGCCATCCGCGCCGCCGCCTGCGAGCCGTTCGGGTTCCTGGGCCTGGAACTGGACGAAAGCAAAAACGCCGCCTCGCCATCAGACGCCGACGTCGCGGCGGCCGGTTCGCGCGTGCGGGTGCTGATCGTCAAGTCGCAGGAGAACTGGCAAATCGCCAGAGAATGCCGGGAACTGGCAGCCGGCAAAAAATCAACGCCACTCACCAAGCAGAAAGCGACAAACCACCCATCCATATGAGCAAAGACCTCCCGCGCGAATATATGATCGCCAGAATTTCGGACCTCGACCCCGCTCCTTCCATGCGGCCATTTGAAGCCGGCGAAACCAAGGGCCTGCTCATCCGACTTCCCGATGGTGGATTTCACGCCGTCAGCGGATTGTGCCCGCACGCCAAAGCACCGCTGCACGAGGGAGTGCTCTGCGGCCACCAGCTGGTTTGTTCCTGGCACCAATCAGTTTTTGATGTGACCTCGGGCGCGCTCCAGGAACCACCCGCGCTCGGCGGTTTGGAGCATTTTGCCGTGCGCATCCAAGGGAACGAAGTTTTTGTGACGCTCGTCCCCTCGCCGACGCCTGCGCCCACCAAGCCGAACTTCACCCCCAAGAGCCGCCGGACCGTGCTCGTCGTGGGGGCGGGAGCGGCCGGGCAGGTGGCGGCGGAAACGCTTCGCAAAGAAGGATTCGACGGCCGGGTGATTCTCATTGGCCCCGAACCGGAAGCGCCGTACGACCGCACGAACCTGAGCAAGCATTTCCTGAGCGGCAAGGCGCGGCGGGAAGACCTGCCTCTGCGGCCGGACCCCGGCTTCTTCGACAAACTCGGGGTCGAGCGCAAGGTCGCTGCGGTCAGCCGCCTGGACGCGCGCGGCAAGACGGCGGTGCTGAGCGACGGCGAAACCCTCATTTACGATGCCGCGATCCTGGCGACCGGCGGCGCGCCCCGGCCGCTGGACGTTCCCGGCGCGGACCATCCCCGCGTGTGTCTGTTGCGCAACGTGGCCGACGCCGAACGCATCCTCGCCCTGACCTCGGGCAAGGACGCGAGCGCCGTCGCCATCGGTGCCAGTTTCATCGGCATGGAAGCGGTGTCCAGCCTGGCCCAGCGCGGGGTGAAAACGACGGTGCTCTCGCCGGACGAGGTTCCTTTTGCGAAGCAATTCGGACGTGCGATCGGTGCATCCATCCGCAGTTTGCACGAGCAAAACGGGGTGCGGTTTCTCGCCGGTGCCGAGGCCGAGCGCATCGAGCAGGCATCTGGCGACGGGCTGATCGTTCATCTGGCGAGTGGCGAGCAGGTCGAGGCGGACATGGCAATGGTCGGGATCGGCGTGCGTCCGGCAACGGACTTCGTCGAGGGCGTCGAGCGGGCCGACGACGGCGGCATCCTGGTGGATGAACACCTTCACGCGGGCAACGGCCTTTATGCCGTGGGTGACATTGCCTGTTTCCCGCTGCCTTCGGAAGATGGCAAAGGCGAGCGGGTCCGCATCGAGCATTGGCGGGTGGCACAACAACACGCGGCGCTCGCCGCCCGCAACATCGCGCATCCGGACACGCCGGAAAGCTTGCAGGCAAGCGGGTTCGTGCCGTTTTTCTGGACCTTCCACTTCGGGCAGCGGATGAACTACGTCGACCACGCGTCCGCCTGGGACGAGGTGGTCTTCGACGGCGACCCGAAAGCGCCACCTTTCCTTGCCTACTATCTGCGCGGCGACCGGGCGGTGGCCGCCGTCGGCACCCAGCGCGACGCGGACCTAGCGGCGATGCACGAACTCCTGCGCCTCGAACGCCCGCCCACCTCGGATCAATTGAAGGCGGGCGGTTACCGTCCCGCCCAGGCGCTCGGGTAAAGAACTCTCAAACGATTTGTTTATTCCCGGCATTTGGTGGAGCGGGTCGAGTGTAAAGCGTTGCGGCTCGCTCGTCCAGATTTTGCAGGGGTATTCGTAGGGGGTCAGGCCCTTTGAGCGGCCTGAGCCGGCGCGCGTAGTTGTGGACGTTGACGAGGTTGGCCACGTGGCGGCGCAGGTGCGCGTGGGAGGTATCGTGGTAGCGGCGCACGGTCGCCTCCTTGAGCGTGCGGTTCATGCGCTCGCTCGGGACTGAGCACGCTGGAGCCGGGATCTTTCGGACCGGGCCGCCGGTCCTTGACCCCGGCCCCGCTGCCGCCGCGCGCCTTCCACTGGGCGACGCTCTTCGGGTTGATGCCGTGGCGCTTGGCCGGTAATCTCAGGCTCTCTTGGCTAGGCTGGATCGCTCGACGCACTGCCGCTGTCGTCGTGGCGCTCGGGTGCAAAACTTGTCCCATAAGGGCATCCTTCCATGCTGGCGTGTTGATCGCACCAGCAAACCTTGGGACTACAGCGGTTTTCCAAAACGCTGAGCAGGTGGTAAGTTCGCACGCATGAAAGCGTGTTCGGTGGATTTACGAGAGCGGGCAGTGGTGGCGGTCGTGGTGGCAGGCCAGAGCCAAGTGCGGGTGGCCCGCGTTCTTCAAACCTCCTTCGGCAGCAATCGGCGCATCGCTTCTTCCAGCCGGTCAATCGCCACCGGCTTGATGAGATGCTCGCTGAAACCGGCCTCGCGCGTCTTGTTGATGTCGCTTTCCATCCCGTAGCCGCTCAACGCAATCCCCGGCGGTCCGCCAGCCGCGCGCAACGTGTTCATCAGGTCGCAGCCCGAACCGTCCGGCAGGCCCAGGTCGCTGATGAGCAGATCGAAACGCTGCTCCTCCTTCGCTTTCGCCAACCCTTCCGCCACCGAGTGCGCCACCACCACCTGGTAGCCGCGCCGGTTGAGCAGACGCTGCATGCCCAGGCAGGTGTCCTCGTGGTCGTCCACCAACAGCACCCGCCAGCCGTGTCCGTTCTTCGCGGAAGCCGCGCCGTTGGCCTTTGCCGCCGGGGCCTGCGCCGTCTCGACGAGCGTCGCCTGCGAGTCAACACCGCCGGGGGAGAAGGCATCCGCGTTTTCGCCCGCCGGGGTCGGGCAGATGTGCAGGTCTACCGTGAAAGTCGCCCCCTTGTTCGGCCCCTCGCTGGAGACCGACAGCGTCCCGCCGTGCGCCTCGACCATCGCCTTGGAAATCGCCAACCCCAGCCCCAGGCCGCCGAAACGCTGGGTGATGCCGCTCTGCCCCTGGTCGAACGCGTTGAAAATCCGCCGCAGATGCTGCGGCTCGACGCCGATCCCCTCGTCGATGACCTCCACCCGCACGAAGTCCGGGTCCGGATCTTCGCCCGGCTGCTTGATCGCGTAAACGTTCTCCTGCCGCAGGTGGCTGCCCGGTATGCTGCTTGCCATCGGACCGCCACCCGGCATCCGCACGAAGTCCGCCGCCGGTTGCGTGGCGCGCGGGCGCGTAGCCGCCGCGATGTTCACCGAGCGCACGACGATCCGCTTGCCCTTGGGCGTGAACTTGACGGCGTTGGCCAGCAGGTTCCACAGCACCTGCTGCAAACGCCCCGGATCGACGCACACGTCGAGTGCCGTGTCGCGCCAGTCGAGCTGCAGCGCGATCGACTTGGCCGCCGCGGCCGGCTGCACATCGACGGTCTGGAGCGAGAGTTGCAGCTTGCCCCGGCTGATGCGTGTGACGTCCAGCAGGTCGTCGATGAGCCTCGCTTCGAGTTCGACATTGCGCCGGATGATTTCCAGCGGCTGGCGCGCGGCAGGCAGCACGTCGGTGACGGTTTCGAGTTCGGCGACCATGGTGAGTACGGGGGAAAGAGGATTTCTCAACTCGTGGCTGAGCTGCGCGAGGAACTGGTCTTTGGAGGTGTTGGCACTGATGAGTTCCTGGCGCAGCGTCACGGCGGGCGTGCTGTCCTCGACCAGACACAGGACGCCAAGGGTACGTTGATAGCTGTCCTGGAGACGCAGCAGATTCGTCGTGAGATAGCGGGTCTGGCCGTTGGCACCGGGCACGCGCTGTTCGATGGCCTGGAAAGGCACGCCGAACCCCAGCACCCGCGCCAGCGCCG
>CALMVM010000625.1:0-1134 GCA_937873255.1 uncultured Verrucomicrobiota bacterium
GCGGAACACCGCGAACGAGCCGACCGTGAGCGCCCGGAATGCGCACACGCCGAGGATTTTCATGGCCGAGGTGAAGTAACGCCGTTCGAGCAGGCTGATGACGAGCACCGCCATGAGCCCGATGCTGACCATGCCCACCGCGCCGCGGCTGGCCGACAGGAGAACCATCAGGACGACCGTCACCGGCGCGGCCCATCGCAACAGACGCGGGAACGCCTTCGTCTCCAGCCAGCCGTAGAGGCAGAACGCCGAGGTGATCGTGCTGAACTCCGTCAGGCCGTTGGTGAATGAGAACGTCCCCGAGGCGCGGATGTGGCCATAGCCCGCGTCGAGCATCGTGCCCTCGCCGCCGACGCCGACGTTCACCCGCGCGCCCGGCCCGGCGCGGAATTGCAGCAAGACGAGGAAGGACATCGGCACCGCGATGATGAGAAGCCATTTACCCACGCGGACCAGATCGTCGCGGTCGAAGATGTTCGGGATCAGGAAAATCAACGGCAGATGCATGTAATCCGCCCGGTAACCGAAGGCCTGCACGACGAGCGGAGTGCGGTTGCCGACCAACGAAAAGATCAACGCCACCACGCTGATCCCGCCGATCCAAGGGATGAACGCGCTACGCGGGAACACCCCCTTCTGGGCCGCCACCGCGTACATGAGCAGCAGGACCGGGTCGCGCACGATCAGCAGCGGCGTCGCCAGACCCGGAACGATCCATTTGCGCAAAGCCCCCTCCCCCACCCACAGCGCCAGGTAACCGAAGAGCATCCACTTCAGGATTCTGATATCCGCCGGGGGCCGCACGGGCGCGGCCGGCGGGGACATGGCGGCGCGCGGGAAGACCGCGGTCGGGGCATCGGCGGAAAGAATCGGGGTGCTCATCGGAGGCGAAAAAGGGAAGCTTGAGGCCAAGGGCCGGGTGTGGAAACGGAGGATCGCTCCCCTTCTTTACCCTCTGTTTGCCAGTTCTTGTAGCAGGCAGTCTGCCAACCGGCGGCGATGGGCCTCCCAACCGAGCGCGGCGGCCTTGGCCAGAGCGGCGTGTTTCATGTCGGCGAGTTGGTCGGGGTGGGGGAGGAGGCCGGCGAGTTTGTCGGCGATGGCGGCGGCGGCGCGGCGCGGCACGAGGAACCC
>CALMVM010000625.1:1144-3374 GCA_937873255.1 uncultured Verrucomicrobiota bacterium
CGGTGTGCGCGGTGGCGACCACCGGCAACCCGCGCGACATCGCTTCCAGGATCACCAGCCCGAACCCCTCGAACAATGACGGGAACACCAACACGTCCTGACGCGCCATTTCGGCGAGCACCCCGGCGTGCGGCAGGGTGGGAATCCAGCGATGCGCGAGGGTGGCGGCGTCCAGGGGGGCGCAATTTTCCGCCGTCTTCTGGCCGAGCAGGGTTAGCTCGACGCGCGCGGGGCCGAGGCGTTGCACCGCTTCGAGCAGGTACGACAACCCCTTGCGCTGGCCGAGCGAACCGACGAACAAGACGCGCAACGGGCCGCCCGGGCGTCCGGCGGGGAGCGGCTCGGGAGAAACGGCCGGCGCGCCGTAAGGGACGACGTGCACCGGCGCGCGCAGGCCGGCGGCGGATTCCAGCGTGCGGCGGGTGAAGCTGCTCGCCACGAACACCGCGTCGGCGGCGGCGAGTTCCTCGTCCTTGCGCGCGAGTTTGGCGGGGCTGTCGGAGCGGCCGGTGAGCGTCGCGGCCCAGGCGGGTTCGCGTTCGGCTTCCTCGTCGAAGATCGCCTTGCCCGCGCGCCAATAACCGATGGGCAAATCGTAGAAACAGCGCAACCCGAGCGCGCGCGCCTCGCGGAAGGTCGCCGCCGCGCCGTCTTCATACGCGTAGACGCCGCGCACGGGGTCGGCCGTTCCCGCCGTTTTGCGCGAGAGCGGGCGTAGCCGCCGGGCCACGCGGCGGTCCATCGCGCGGAACACGGCGTCCACGCTGCACGGCCCCGTCTCGTGGCGGTCCAGCCAACGCCCACCGGGCAGGCGCGGGGCCAGCATCCGGCCGACCTCGCGCCAAGGGGCCATGCGGATGCGTTCGCGCACGGCGGCGGGGAATGCGCGCCGGCCGAGTTGACGCGTCACGGACGCCGGCAGCCAGCGTTCGGCCCGGCCCCCGGGCGTCCAATGGAAGCTCGTCCAAAGTTCGGCCAGCAGCCCCGCTTCCCGGACCGCGAGCGCGGCCTGGTGGGCGTGGTTGTTACCGAAGGGATGGCTGAAAAGGATCATCGGCGGAAAATGACGAATGACGAATGACGAATGACGAAGGCCAGAGGATGGAATGTCAGACGGCCAAAAGGTCAGAGCTTGGGAGCAAGGCTTTCGGTGATGCCATTCTGTTTTCTGCATTCTGGGCTTCTGCCTTCGTCATTCGTCATTTTCTTCACCGCCTCACCTTCTCAAACATCTCCAGGTATTTCGCGGCGATGCGCCGGGGGCTGTGCGCCTCCAGATGCTCGGGCGCACCGGCGCGCAGGCGGTCGCACAACGCCTCGTCGGCGAGCACACGGCCGAGGCGTTCGGCGAGCGCGTCGGCGTCGCCGTTGGGAAATAACAGTCCGCACGGACCGATGGCGTCGGGCAGACCGCCGCGCTCGGAGCCGACAATCGCGCAGCCGCACGCGATGCCTTCGAGCGCCACGACGCCGAAGGGCTCGGCCAGTTGCGAGGGAACGACCATGATGCGGTGTTCGTTGAGGATGCGCACGAGCGTCTCGCCGGTCTGCATGCCGGCGAACGTCACCTGCTCAGCCACGCCGAGGCGTTGCGCCATCGCTTCGAGATTTGAGCGCTCGGGACCGTCGCCGACGATGGTCAGACGGGGGGTTTTGCCCTGTTGGCGCAGGCGCGCGAGGGCTTCGAGGGTCACGTCGCCGCCCTTGTCCGAAACGAGGCGCGCCAGGAAAACGATGTCCTTCGTGCGCGCGACCTCGGGCAGCACGCGGAATAACTTGTCCTGGTACGGGTTGCCGATCAGGGTCGCGGGCACCGGCAGCGGGGCCGCCACCGCGCGGCTGATGGCGATGGGCGAGCCGAAGCGAATGGCGAATCTTTTGAGTTCGTCCTCCCAGCCCGTGCGGCCGTCCACGCGCGTGAGCCACGTCTGGTGGGAGACGATCCAGGGCCGGTTGGCGACCATCAGCGGCCAGAGGGTGCGCAGGATGATGTTGTTCTGGAAATACACCTCGCTCCAACGCACGAGCCGCAGCAGCTTCAGCGCGCTCGGACAGCGCACGACGGGATAGGCGAACTCCCGACCGTCCGCTTCCTCGCCGCCCGGCCGGGCGCTCTGCGTGACGACGACCACCTTGTGCCCCAGCGCCGTGAACTCGTCCGACAGCACGCGCGCGACGGTTTCCAATCCCCCGATGTTCGGGAAAAAGAAGGGGGTGGCCAGGAGGATAC
>CALMVM010000626.1 GCA_937873255.1 uncultured Verrucomicrobiota bacterium
CCCATGCCCACCGCGATGCCACGGCAAACCGCAAAGGCGAAACCGAGCACGATGCCGAATCCCCAGTCCTTGCACAGAGCGTAGCCGACCGCCACGAACCCGCCGACCGACAGCGCAGTCCACCCGCCGCAACGCAGCCCACGCCAGAGGCCCAACGTGGCGTCGTTTTCCGTCATTCCCCATTCCGCTCCGATGGCTAATCCCACCGGGATGGCCACTGTCAGGAACATGAAAACGAACATGCCCAACGCCGACGTGACACGGAATTTCCACCGCTCCTTCTTCGGCAGCCAGTCCATCTGCATTCGTTCCACCAAGAAGACCGCGCCGCGTCCCCTCATTTGGCGGGCCAGTTCCGAGAGGAAGTTGTTCACGTCCGTCACCGTCCAGCTCCGGGGGTTTGGTCGAAAGAAATCCAACGCGCGGGCGACCAGACCTGCCAAGACATCCCGCACGCGCAACTCATCTGCCGTCCCGCCGCCGCGCACGATGGGCTGGGCGTGCCTCATTCTCAGCATGATGTAACGATTGAAAAGGTGCCACCGCAGGATGGCTTCCGTCCGGCCCAGATTGAGCATCCCCGCGACGGAAATTCCGCCGGTGTTGTTGTAGGCGATCGTCATTGTGTTGAGCAGGAACAGGTTGCCCGCCATTTCCCGCCACAGGGGAGACTCTGCGATGACTTCCCGCAGGGTGGAGAGATCATCCTCATCACCCAAATGGGCGGTGAGTTCCTCGGCGGAAATCCGCTCGATGAACACCCGCGGGTCCAAGCCGTGCGATGCGAACAGCGGTTGGTTCAACTCTTCGTATTCCCCCGTCCGGCAGCAGAGGATGACTTTCACGTTTCCCCTGTGCGCGACGTAATTGTTGATTTCCCGGAGGCGACTGACCCGCAGAGTGCGCTGTTTTTCTTGTGCCTCGCGCTCGTCGTTCGTGCTCCCATGGTCCGGGTCGCCTTCGTGCACCGCAGCGACCGTGATCTCATCCAAGCCGTCGAAGCAGAGCGTCAGTTGGTGATTGGCGATCCACTTGGCGGCCACCTCGCGCGGAGCGTGGTAGAAAGTGATCAACTCCCTAAGGATCCATTTCTCCAGGGTGTCTCCTTCCGGCCAAGTGGAAAGATTGAAGATCACCGGGATGGGTTCGAACTCGTCCGCATCGGCGTGCTTGAGGAGTTTTTCGACGAGTTCGAGCAACTGGAAGGTTTTCCCCGCTCCCGCCTCGCCGAGAAGCACGATTGAGGATTCGAGTTCCCCAAAACGGGCCAGCACCAGATCACTGGTCATCGGAATGCGTTCCGAGGGATGGAAGCGCTCGGCCGCGCTCAATCCCGCCGCCGGATCGTGTACCACCGGAGAGTCGCCGTAGCGGACCTTCAGCCGGATGGGAGCGCGGCGGCCAATGGTAAAATCTTCCAGCGCGTTCCCGATCCAAGCCTCGTACACCTTCACGAGCATGTCGTCCCGGTTGCGTTTTTCCCGCTCGGTCCAGTGCGAATTGCCGAAGCGCGCCTTTAACCAATGTTTCAAGCGCTGGACCGGTGTGTCGGCCGGTTTGAACTCTTTGCGCAGGATCAGCCGGATATCCTCCTTCAGGATGCTCTTGAAATCATCGGTTTCGGCGATCTCCTTGGGCAATCCCCGATACACGGCCCGTTGTTGCCAGAAACCGGCGAAAAACCGGGCAACGGCCGCCGCCTGGATCTCCTGTTCGCGGGTTTCGTCGGCGGGAGCGGGACGCAGGATGCGGTAGAGCAGGATTTGCGGTCGGCGCGGCCGACTGCGCTGCTGTGCGCGGGCGGCCGTGAGAAATTCGTAGTAAGTCCCGGATCGGAACGTCGATTTTCCGACGGGGCTCGGTGAGCCCATCCGGCGGCCGAAAATGCAGACCGTAATGTCCGCATCCGCCGACTTCCCAGCATAGCGGTCCACCAGGCTCTGCGGCTCGTCTCCAATCGCCGCGGGTGCCCCTGTCTCAAAGGCGATAGGCTCAAGGTGAAAACGCGCGGCGATCTCCGGTTCTGCGTTGAGTTCTTCCAGACAGCGGACGGCTCCCTCTCGTTCCGCCGGTACATCCATCGGGGAGGAAATAAATATCCTGATCACTTGGGGCGAAGCCATAACATCTCCTTCGTCTTCTGAGCTTTCAGAGCAAGTCTCTGGGTAATTTATCGCTTGTCAACCACGGGTTGTATTAGATTTTTTGTGGACAATTGCCCGAGTGTGACAAAACCTGGTAGTTGCTGCCGACGAAACGACCATAATTCCAATCATTATGAGCCACGAACCAGCACAGGACGAACCGCCACCGGACGACCTGCCGCCCGACGGTGAGAAGGTCGATAACAACGACATGAACATGCGTCCGCAGAGCCTTGTGGGCATGGAGGAACACGTGCGCGCAGCCATGAGCTCCGAGAAGATCAAGTCGACGTTTTACCATTTCGAGGTCAATGCCAACCGGACCAAACGCTGGCACAACATTCTGGGTGCGTGCAGTCTTAGCCTGCTTATTCTGGTGTTAGAATTTGCCTTGGTTAAAGTGGTCTCTCCCCGCTTTGGTATCGTCGATTTTCTGGAACCCCTCAACGTTTGGGCTGTGATCCTCGGAATCATTCCCGGCGTGTGCGGAGGCATTCTGCACCTCTGCAAGGTACGGGAGCATTGGGTGCTGGCGCGGTTTAAGGCGGAACGCATCCGCCACTGGAAATTCCAGCAACTACTCGACGGCCCGTATCTCGAAAGCCTTACGTCAGATTCTGACGCCTTTGGACCCAGGTGGCAGAGGTTGATGGATGAACTCGACGCCGGCAAGGGACGGATGCACGATTATGTTCGTAACCTTCCGTTTGTCTCGGCTTTTGTCCATCATCACAACATCTATCGTCCGTTTGCTAGCACGGCGATTTTTCGCAGCGCGGCGGCTGTGTACCAGCAGTTCCGGCTGGAGGTGCAACTCGGCTGGTTCAACCAGGAAAGTGAAAGATACCAACAAGCCGACCGTCGCACGGAGAACCTTGCCGGAACACTGCTGGTACTGAGCATTCTTTCCGCCTTTCTAGAGGGAATACTACATTTTTTCCCAAGATTTTCGGTGAGTCTCTACGTCGATCCGGGTTTGTCTGTCGCCGGGATCGGCATGGCCTTGCTGAGTGCCGGGGTGCGTGTTTACCGCAGCGCGTCGGGTATTTCGGAGAGCGCAGAACGTTACCAACGGCTGACCGCGCAACTCAACTGGCACAGGGATAACTACACCAGGATTCTGGACAAGGATGAGCATGATTCGACAAGCCAGGAAGAATTGTACAAGGTCATGGTGGACATCGAACGTCTCTGTCACGGAGAGTTAGTGGAATTTGTCCGGGTGTCGGAAAAATCGGATTATTTTTTCTGAAGACCATGATCGGTCCTAAACCGTTGAAATACGGGATTTCCGCGGTTTTGTGACAGACATAAATCCTTGTAGAAGTTTGCAGGACCTGCTCAAGGAGTGAAAGCGATGCTCTCAACAGGACACGGCGTCCGAAGCTTGGAGGACTGCCCACCATGGAGCGTTC
>CALMVM010000627.1 GCA_937873255.1 uncultured Verrucomicrobiota bacterium
GTTGGCACCCCAGACTAACTCAGCACCCGGCTCGAAAAAGCGAAGTCACGTCAACACGCCCCCAAGTTTAGGTTCGGATTTGTAAGCTCCCGATATAGTTCTAGCGCGATTGGGTGAGGATGTTCCGCATCCTCATTGTCCGAGCAGCTTATGAAGCTGATCGTGGGCTGTATAGCCTTCAACGCGCGAGTGTCATACTCCTCTTTTCTATAATCTGGCATACCCTTCGGCCTCGCTCCTGGAGGAGTAAAGAAAGTTCGAGAGCCGTGATGACTTGCGGTTAGCACGTCAGCGCGGAGCTTCTGAGGATGTTTCTTCAAGATTCCGTAGGTATCGTTAACCCAATCGTCCACCTGAGTATCGCCCGCGAACATGAACACCTTGCCTTGGTAGGCTAAACGCAAGACAAGGCACTGGTTGTTAGAGTCCTCTTCGGGCTCTATGTCTCTGTTTGGACAGAGAACATCGAGTTCAACTCCAGAACCGCTAATGATATTATAACTGGCTCGGCTGTACGCAAGATACTTACCTTCCCGCTTTTTCTGTGCCCTATAATCGAGGTAATCTTGCAACGAGTCAGTAGGATCGACATAATCACGACCGTTGTCGGCTAACCATTCAATATCGAAGCGTGAGAGCAGCTTCTCTTCCGATAAAATATGATCACGGTCTCCGTGCGTGATCATCAGCATGTATAATCTTACCTTCTTTTTCTTTTCAGTTTCCGCTTTCGCCTCGAAGTATAACGCTTGCTTCGTTGCCACCTGCTGTGCAGCAACCGATAGTTTGTGTTCAGCTATCCTAGCGGCGATCTTATCTAAGGTAGTGTCTGTGTCGCCGAGTTCACCCTCAGCGGCCTCATCAGCCTTATAACAGTCAATCATTATAGCTTCTCCATTGGGAAGTAGCACGAGCGACAAATCACCCTTACCGACATGATAAAAAACAACGCGCATCATTTTTTTGCATCCTCCTCTCGGCTAACACGCTTTTTAATGCCGAAACTAGCTTCCGAGATAGCCTCGACACGTTCCAGAAACCTTTCGACATTGTAACCAGCAATGAAGCATACGGCGAGATAACCGTAAATATTCCACTCTTTTACTGTCTGGCTGCCTTGTCCGAACACTATTAAACCCGCACGGATAAAAACGTAAGCTATACCGCCCATCATCGTACTCAGTATCGGACGGATGTAGTACCAAACGTGCCACTCCGAGTCCCACCGTTTATGCACGCAGGCATTGAGGTACACCGCTCGAAGGCAGTTGACCAGACCGCCACACAAGCCCGCGAGGAGGCTAATGCATGCCAAGAACCAGTCAGGATGACTTTCGGCGAAGGGGTGGAGTGCGAGCATTAGCCCGCATGTCACCCCTACCGCCAAAAGCATCAGCAGATATACGAGAATTCGTTTCATCCCTACTTCCCTCAGCAACCTGCGGATTAGTGTGTGCGCAGATACTTCTCCACAGCAGTCACAGATGTACCGACAGCATTGACAGCCTCGGTCAATTTGCTCAGCGTGCACCCGAAGTGCTTGCACCAATATTCGCGCTCCCATGACTCGTGAATGTTGACCTTGTTAGCATCCTGAGGGCGGCGTTTTGTCAAATCATCTGACATACTTCTCATTGTCCTTTCTGTTCTCGGTTGTAGCTTGCTCCCCAAGCTGTTGTACCCAAAAGGACAAAACACACATTTTGTGGCACGTCAACGTCGGGTTATTTCCCATTAGCTTTTTTTGCGCCGACGCATATCCCGAGCCGAAAGACTGTCGGGAGGCCGGTAGAGCATGCGCAAACTTGATGAGGGCAGTCTGTTCGGGAGTTTCTAGTAGCCAACTTGTAGCCAAAATAGCGCCTATTTTCGCCAATTTATGACGAAGTTTGACAAGCCTACCACCTCTCCGATCGAGGCGTAGAATCAGCGACAATCTGCTCAATATTAGAGAGTTGTACAATTTGTTCCCGCCGGGAATCGAACCCGGATCAAAGGTTTAGGAAACCTCTATTCTATCCGTTGAACTACGGGAACTGCTCGGAATCAGTGACTTGCGTATAAGCGCACGGTGAAAATCATCATAGTTTCACCAAGTCCACCGAAATCCACCGGCGTCTTTTACCATGACTTGGCACACGTTTCCAATCAATGGAGCGGCGACGGGTGGCAACCGTTCTAGATCAGGGAAATAGCCGGCGTAGAATCGGATCAAAGGCCGGATGAGTTTTAGCACGTCGCACGATTTCCGAGACAATAGCCGGTTCCATCGGGTCGTGGGGAACGGCTTTCCCCAACCGAACCGCACCGTCCAAGACAATATCTGCCGTTTGCTTCTGAGACCATGGCGAGTGCTTTTTTTTAAGGAGGGTCCTCTGCTGGCGCCACTCCTCGTTCTCGCGGCGTAGCGCGCGGTCCTCAATGGACTTACCCTGGGTAGTGTTTAACGTGTTGTTGCTTGTGAGATCTGGAGATTGTAGCTGGTGATGAAAAGATGGATGGCGTCAAGGTGACGCTCGACTTCTCTTGGAGAACGAGTACGTCCGGCGCCCCAAGCGGCTGAGCCGCGCCCGCACGGTGCCAAAGCAGCGTTCGGCATGGTTGGTCTCGCCCCCTTCCTTGCCGCAAAAGCGGTGGGCGCGGGCAGGAAAGGCTGCTTCGTAGGCCAGCCAGAAGTCGCTGCGCGTGGCGCGGCGGCGGTAATCAGGCGGCACCTGCTCCCGCAAGCTTTTGGCCCCTTCCTGGCTGCGATCCGCGATGGTGGAGGCGACGATCTGGCGGGTTCTTCGACAGAGTGCAATCCACAACCAACCCTCCTGCGCTTTGCTGTGCACGAAGCTCCAGAGTTCATCGAGTGCTAGCACGTCGCCCGCCTGGCTGGGCAGGAGCGTGTCCACGAACTCGGGCCAACCCTGGATTTTTTCCCCCACCCACTTCATGAGCGTCTGGCAGCACACCCCGAACGTGCGCCGGATGCCGCGCGTGCTCATCCTGTCCTGGCAGGTGGCGAGCACCCGCGCTTTGGTTTTCTCGCGGTAGCGCGGCCCCTTCGGCTCCAAAATGAACGTGCGCCCACACTCCAAACACTTGGCGCGTTGCGCTCCGTTGATGGCGTGGCCGTTCTTGCGCAAACGCTCGCTGCCGCAGTGACGGCAGACGTGAACAACGGTGGTGGAAAGCATCGCCCAATCTCGCCATGATCACCTCGACTGCAACAAACCGTTAAACACTACCTCACCCTGCGCCAGCACCGCCGGCGCGGTCGCGTGGACTCCGGCCGCGAAGTCACCCCTCCGGCGAAGGCGGCGCGTCGACGGCCAGCGAAGGCGGCCGGTCAGGAGGTGCCGGGTGAACTTCCGGGTGTCGCCAGCGACGCAGCAGCACTGTGCTGTAGGACAGCAGCGCTAGAACCCCACCCAGAGCCGTGTTGAGCGTGCGGTAGTCGACGACGGCCCGGGCGGACAGCCCGGCAAATTCCAGCAGGAAGACGATGTAAGCCGTCAGGAAGATGGCGAACAGGCCGTAGTTCACGTTGGCCAGCGAGTAGGCCAGCCAGGCGAAAAGCACGATGAGCAGCGCAATGGTCACCTCGTCCAGGTGGAAGGTGCGCACGAGCAGCGAGGCCAGGGCCGCGCCGACGATGGTGCCGGCCACCCGCAGCACGCCGCGCTGGAAGGTGGGTTGGAAAGCGGGGCGCAGCACGAGCAGGGCCGTCATGGGCACCCAGTAGCCATTGGACAGGCCGGTGAGGTGTTCCGCCCCAGCGGCGACCGCCAGCGTGACGGCTTGGCGGATGGCGTGGCGGCGGGCGTCGGTCGGGGTGCGCAAGCTCGTCCAGAGCGTGCGCAAGGCGGGGGCGACGCCGGTGAAGGGGTCCGCTTCGGCGGGCAGGGTGGCGCGCGAGTGCCGCCAGCGCCAGAACCCGGTCATGACGAGGGTTTGCAGCGAGCCGCCGGCCAGGATGAGCCCGGCGCGTGAAACGGCGATTTCCCAGCCGACCGGGTAGCCGCTGGCGACCAGAGCGGATATGGCGCACTGCTGCCCGATCCACGACGCCCCCGGGCCGATGGCCAGCAGGAGGCCCGCGCCCAAGCCGGCGAAGGCGGCGTTGAGGATGAAGCCCGGGCCCGCGTGACCGACCAGCGAGCCGCTGATGGCCGAGACCGCCATGCCGCCGGTGGCCCAGAGCATCGGCGCGACGCGGGATGGCCCCAGCCACTGGAAGGAACCGAAGCCGACGGTCATCGCCCCGCTCGCCGCGACCATGCCGCCCGCCGGGTGGCCCGAGAGCAGCCCGGCGGCGAGGCTCGCGACGATGGCCAACATGCAAGGCAGCGCGCGCCGGGCGCGGAACTGTGCCCATTCAACCTTGAAGAGGTCGCGGAAGGCAGGTGAGGGCATCAAGCGGGGTGGTCAGACGAGCTCGAGGCGCACGTGGCCACCATGCTGCCGCTCGCGGAAGTCAAGCAAGCTCTCGAACTCTCCGCTGGCGGGCGCACGCGCGGCAAGATCGTCTTGGGCGTCGCGGCGTGAGCGCGCGGCCCTTCGACCAGACGGTGGCGACGAAAAACAGTGAAGCAGAGGCCACACGGTGCGGAGACGGGCACGGTCATGGGTCCAGACCTGCGAGCGGCGTCCTTCCACCGAGAGCTTCAACGCAAAGGACACCATTCCGCCAGCAGGATCACACCTGATCCAGGTACACCTCCGCGCCGCCGCCGACGAATTCCTGCGATTTTTCCGCCATCCCCGCATCGAGCGCAGCGTCTTCGCCGATTCCCTTCTCGGCGGCGTAGCGGCGCACGTCCTCGGTGATCTTCATCGAGCAGAAGTGCGGTCCGCACATCGAGCAGAAGTGCGCCGTCTTCGCCCCCTCCTGCGGCAGCGTCTCGT
>CALMVM010000628.1 GCA_937873255.1 uncultured Verrucomicrobiota bacterium
TCGCGGGATCGCTCACGCGGACACCTCCCCATTGGCCGCCTTTTCAATCGCGGCGAGGATGTGCGGCTGCGCGCCGCACCGGCACAGGTTGCCGGAGCACGCCTTGACGATCTGCGCGCGTGTCGGGTGCGGATTCTTGTCGAGCAGCGCGCGGGTGCTCATGATGAACCCCGGCGTGCAGAAGCCGCACATCAACGCGTCGTTCTCTACGAAGGCGCGCTGCACCACGTCCTGTTTGCCCTCGCGCACGAGTCCCTCGGTGGTCGTGATGTTCTTGCCGACCGCGTCGACAGCGAGGACCATGCAAGCGTACATCGTCCGGCCGTCGACCGAAACGGTGCAAGCCCCGCAGGTGCCCCGGTCGCAGACCTCCTTGGCGGCGGTGTATTCGAGCCGATTGCGCAGGGCGTCGAGCAGCGTCACGCGCGGTTCCACGCGCAGGGAACGTGCCTGCCCGTTGATGTGCAAGGTGATCTCGGTTTCGCCGGGCCCGAGCGTATGCGCTTCGGGCGGCGGCGCGGGAACGTCGGCGGCACGCAGGCCGCGGGCTGCGGTAGCGATGGCCGACGTACCGAGACCCTTGAGGAAACTGCGGCGGGAGAAGGGATTCATGCGCGGAAACGTGACGCCAGAGGTTACGAAATTTGCGCGGGTACGGGCAACATCTATCGACGGATATATCGCCCGAATGTGTTTGCGCCGGCCGCCGGGCGGGTGAAACTTCGCCGCGATGTTCACCCGTTCGTTGTTTCTTTCCCTGATGCTGTTCGCCGGCCACGCCGTCGCCGCCGATACGCCGGACCTCGCGCCGATCAAGCGCTGGCTCGCCAAGCAGGACGAACTCCGCACGCTCCAGGCGGATTTTGCGCAGACCCGCTCCTACAAAAACCTGCGCGACCCGCTGGCCGCGCCGGGGCACATCTGGTACAGCGCGCCGGGTTCGTTTCGGTGGGAGGTCGGCGACCCGGCGAAGACCGTTGTCCTGCGCAAGGCCGAGAATTACTATGTCATCACCCCGGCAAAAAAACGCGCCGAACGCACGCCGTCCGCCGCGCTGGGCCAACCCGGCAACGCGCGCCGGATGCCGATGATGGATTTCCCGTTCGCCAAGAACTTCGAGGACTTCAACCGCAAGTTCGAGACGCTTGCTGTTGCGACGACCGGCAAACGCTGCCATCTCGAACTCCTTCCGCGCGACCCGCAGGCAAAGAACGCCCTGAGCGCCATCCGCATCGACTTCGACACGGAAACGGGTCACCTGATCGCGTTCGAGTTCGTCACGAAGGACGGATCGTCGATGCGCAACGAATTTTCCAACGTACGGATCAACCAGAAAATCGACGCGCTCCAGTTCGACTACGATTTCACGGGGTACGAGGTGATCGATGCAAAATAGGCGGCGCTACGTGCGGATCGCCGTGGCGGCGTTTCTGTTGGTGTTCGTCGTGGCGGGGTTGTCGCGGATCAGTTTCAACGTCGATATCCTCAAGCTGCTGCCCGTCGGTCTACGGCAGGTCCAGGGTTTGTCGTTGATGCTCAAGGAGTTTGTCTCCGACAACGAATTGATCATCACCGTGGAAGCCCCCACGGCCGAAGCGGCGGAGGCCAACGCCGATGCCATCGCCGCGAAGCTGGCGGGCATGCCGAAGCTCGTCAAAAGGGCGTACTCCAAACCGCCCTGGGAAAAGGACGGCGGGCAACTCTCGGAACTCCTCGCTTTTCTCGTTCTCAACCAGCCGCCGGACAAGGTGCGCGCGCTCACCGAGCGCCTTTCGGCGGAGAAAGCGCCGGGAACGTTGCGCGAGACGCTCGACAAGCTTTCCGAATCGATGAATCCGCAGGAGATCGCGCTGCTCGGCTACGATCCCTACGACATCAGTGGGTCGGCCGTCGGTTCGCTGATGTCCGGCGGCGGCGGCGAGCAAAATAAGTTCGCGTCGGCGGACGGCAAGTTCCACATCATCATCGTGGAAGCGGCGGGAACGAAGGACGGAAAGTTCGCCAACTACAACGAGGCCATCGCGTGGGTGGATGCGGTCCAGCGCGCCACCGCCGAGTGGCAGGGCCGGGACGGCTGCCGGTTGGGGTACACGGGCGAGCCCGCCATTACCGGGTCGATTGCCGGCAGCATGCAGCACGACATGCAGGAATCCGGCGTCGTGACGCTGGTGGTCATCGCGCTCATCTTTTATTTTTGCTACCGGCGGTTCCGGCCACTCCTGGAATTGCAGGGGATGCTGCTGTTGGTGTTTGCGGTCGCGCTGGCGATTGCGGGGTTGTTTCTGAGCCAGTTGACGGTCATCGGCGTGGGCAGTTCGGCCATCATGATCGGGCTGAGCGTGGATTACGGATATTTCATCTACCAGCGCGCGCAACGCTTTCGCGGCACGGTCCGCGAACTGCAAAGTCAGTGCCTGCGCTACATCGTGTGGACGGCAGGGACGACGGGCGCGGCGTTTTTCGCGCTGAACGTCAGCAGCCTGCCGGGACTCTCGCATTTGGGCAACCTCGTGGGCATCGGGGTGATCGTCGGCGCGGTGGTGATGCTCACCGTGTATGCACCGCTGGTGCTGCGGCGTTCGCAAAGGGAAGGGGATGCGCCTCCCTCGTTGGTTGAACGCGCGGTGCTGTCACCGCGTTTTCACCGCGCGGGTGCCTGGTTCACGATTGGGTTGGTCGTGGTGTTGCTCGCGGGATTGGCGTGGAAGGGGGTGCCGGCGAACGATTTCTCCGACCGGGCACTGCGTCCGCGTCACAGCGAGGCCTACGACGCGCTCGACCGGATGACCGCGAAGTTGAGCGATCAGGCGGACCCGCTCAACCTCTTGATCGAAGGCGACAGCGTGGAGGTCGTGCTCGCGCGGTTGTGCGACGTCGAAAAACAACTCGCCGCCGCCCAGTCGCGCGGGGAGGTGGTCAGCTTCCGTTCGGCGCTCCCGCTCTGGCCCGACGCGGCGAGTCAGCGCGAGAATCTGCCGCTGCTGGCAAGCCTCGCCAACGAAGCCCCGCGCCTGCGGCAGGCGGCGCTCGACGCCGGCTTCAAGGAAGACGCTTTCATGCTGATGGAAAACCTCCTGAAACAGTGGTCCGCGTGGGCACAACGGACACCTCCGATCTGGCCGGACAACGACGCGAGCCGCTGGGTGTTACAGCGTCTCGCGCACCACGACGGCGACCACTGGTATGCGATGGGCTTCGTCCAACCCGCGCCCGGGCGGGAAGACGCCTTGCTGGACAAAATCAGCGGCGACGGGGTGTATCTGACCGGCTGGAAACTGCTCAGCCTCGAACTGCGGCGCGCGATCCCCCAGGAATTCGTCCACGCCATCGTCGGCATCGTCGTGGTAGTGCTGGCGCTGTTGATTTTCGCGTTCCGTGATGCGCGTTCCATCGGGCTTTTCGTGGGCGTCACACTGCTGGTGTTCGCGTGCCTGTTGGGGGCGATGTCGCTTTTCGGGATGACGTGGAATTTTTTCAACCTCGCCGCGCTGCTCTTGCTGTTGGGAACGGGCACCGATTACAGCATCCTGTTGCTGCTGGCGTTGCGTCGCAACGGCGGCGACGTGCCCGGGGCGCGCAAGGAATTGTTTGTGGTGATCTGCCTGTGCGCGTGTTCGGCGTCGGCGGGGTTCGGCTCGATCAGTTGGGCCAACCACCTCGGCCTCGCCAGCCTCGGACAGACGTGCGCGTTGGGATTGTTGCTGGACGCGGCGATTTCGCTGTTCCTGATCCCGCCGCTGTGGACGTGGCTGCACCGGCACGACCCGGCGACGGGTTAGCGAATCGCCATGCTGGGTGCTTCCTTGCCCCACACCGCGCGGCTCGAAAAAACCTTCAGCGCCGCTCGCCCGTACAGCGAACTCGTCCTTGCTCCGCACGCCATGCACGCGACCTGCGTGTCGAAGTGAAGCTGGATGCGCCGGCTGATCTCGTGCTGGTGCTTGCGGCTGAATTCCGCGCCCCTGTGGTACATCGCAAAGATCCGGCCGCTGTAGTAGTGCGAAATCATCTCCATCCACGCCGCGAGCTGCCGGCGCATCCGCCGCGAATATGCGCCGAGATCGTCGAGGTGCTCGCTGAGCAGTTCCGCCGAATGCAGGGCCAGCCACAGGCCCGGCGAAAGCATCGGGTCCACGAATCCGAACGCGTCGCCCGTCATCGCCCAACCGGGGCCGAAGCCGCGCGCGGAGATCAATTGGTAGTTCGTGTAGGTGGCGACCTCGGAGACGCGCCGGCGGCCCGGTCCGGCGTCGGCAAGCACGGGGTCGCGCGCGATGGCGTTTTCGAGGCGTTCCTCCGGCGTGATGCCGAGGCGCGCGGCGTCGTCCTTGTTCATCACCACGCCGACCGACAGGCGGCCGGGGAGAGGGATGCGCCAATTCCAGCCCGCTTGCAGCCAGCCGATGATGACCTGTCCGCGCGGCTCGTTCTCGTCGAAGCCCTCGAAGTGCGCGAAGTGCGCCACGTCGCGGCGGGGGCCGGTGGCGGACGGGATTGCGAGCAAGCGCGCGAATAGACGACTGCGCCCGGTGGAATCCACCAGCAGGTCGGGCTGGCGGCCTTCGAGCCAAGGCGCTTGCGCGAGCGTTTCCTCACCGAGGCGCAGGCGGCTGTCGCCGTCGCGTTCGAGCTTCGCTCGGGTTGTGACGCGGCGCGCGCCGAGTTCGGTGGCGCGAGCGTCGAGGATATCGTCGAAGACCGGGCGGGGGACGTTGTATGCGTAGGTCGGAAGGTTGCAACGGGCGACGTTGCGGAAGTCGAAATTGACCCGTTCGCGGCCCGGCATCGTGAAAGACACGCCGGGCTTGTGCAAGCCGATGGCGGCGACACGCTCCTCGATGCCGAGGCGGCGCAAGATCGGCACGATGGCCGGCACGAGCGATTCGCCGACGATCAGGTCGGGCCGTTTGCCATCCTCGAAGACCGTGACATTTACCCCGCGCATTGCCAGGAGCGACGCCAGCGTCACCCCGGAAGGGCCGCCGCCGATGCTCGCCACCGTCTCGCCTCGTTTTTTCATCGCTTGATCTTGCCGCTGGCGGTGCGCGTGATGCGTTCGACGAACCCGAACGCGACCGGCACCTTATACCCGGCCAGCCGCCGTCGGCAATAGGCGGCAAGCTCCGAAGATTTGGGAAGTTGCGCCGGGTTGAGGAGTTCGACCTCCGCCGCCGGCACCGCGCCGAAACGGGCGTTTTCCTTGCCGTAAACCCGCACGGCGGCCACGCCGGGAAACTCGCCGAGGACCGCTTCGATCTCCTCCGGAAAACACTTCAAGCCGCCGACGTTGATCACCGAATGGCTGCGTCCGAGCAGGTGAAAATCTCCGTCGGCATCGACCTCCGCCAGATCGCCCGTGCGAAACCAGCCGTCCTCCAGAACGTCCGCGCGCCGCCGCCAGGGCCGCAGGTAGGCGTCGAACATCCCCGGTCCACGCAAGTAAAGTTCCCCGCCGGCCCGCACTTCCGCTGCGAAGTCCGGCTGCGGCCGGCCGACGGAGCCCGGCTTTTCGCGGGCGGCGAGCACGTTGAACAACGGCAGGCCGACCTCGATGATGCCGAGTCCTTGCGAGAGCGGGACGCCGTAGCGTTCGTCGAATCCCAGCGCCGTTTTCAGCGGCAGCGACGCGGCCACCGACACCGCGAGCCGCAACGTCGGCCACGGCTGGCCCGTTGGCTCGGCGGCGAGCAACGCGTGGTGGAACGGCGCGCCATAGAGGATCGTCCCGCCGTGAAGTCGGCCTGCCGCCAGCACGTCGGCGGCGAGGTGCGAATTGACGATGAGCGTCGTCGCTCCCGCGTGTAGATAGAGCATGATCGACACGGCGAAATGATGTGCCATCGGGAGAATCCAGACGATCCGGTCCGCCGGGGCAATACGTAGGCCGCGATTAGCGGCGTTGATCCGGGCGAGGAGGCTCTCGTGCGAGATGACGACGCCCTTGCTCGTGCCGGTCGTCCCGGAACTGAACCGGATGAACGCGGGGTTGAGGGCCGAGAGCGCGTTTTCGTCAAAACCCACGTCCCCCGCCACGGACACCTCGCGCGCTTCGCCCGATGCGTCGAGGATCGCTCCGACGCCGGTTTCGCGGATGATGCGTTCGCGCTCGGGGGCGGCGAGTTCGGTGGCAAGAGGCACGAGGCATTTGCCGGTGCGCACGATGGCGAGGGCGAGGACGACATGGGCGACGCCGTTTGGGCAATCCAGCGCGACGCGCGCGGCACGCAGGGCAGCAATCGGCACGGCGGCGGCCTCGACACGTTCGATCAGCGCGCCGTAGGTGATTTCCTCCCCATCGCAAACGAGCGCGGTCGCCCTTCGGTCGGCGGCGGCGAAGATTTTCTCGACGATGTTCATGCGGCGAAGCGGGCGCGGGCGGCCCGGACGGCGATGGCGTCCTCAGCGGCACCGATGGATTTCAGCCCGGCGGCAAAACCCACTGCCTCGCCGGTCGCCAGACAGGTCCCGATCACGCGCAGGGACGCTTGCGCCTCATGACTGCACGAGATGCACCGGCCCGCCAGAAACAGCGCATCGTCATCCCGCGCACGCAGGCTGCGCAACGGCACGCCGCAAGGTTCATCGCCAGTGGGGAACCGCAGCTTGGGGCCGCGCGTGTTCTCGCGCAATTCCATCGGCCACGCGGCGAACGCCACGGCGTCGTTGAATTGAGCGCCGGTCTCGACATCGGTGGTTTCGAGACGGTAACGGCCCAGCACCCGCCGGCTTTCGCGGACCCCCGCGCGCGAGGGCCAGGCGGCGACGTAGCAGTTGGCGAATTCCTCATCGCGCCGGAGCAGCGCGACAATCCCGGCACCGAGTTCGCGCCCCTGTGTTTCCAACGCCGACAGCGAACCGGCGTCCAGCGGGTCGAAGTCCTCGCCGCCGGACAGATCGATGGTGACGAACGCCTCGCCCGGTTGCGGGCTCGCGCGGAAATGGGTGCCGAGCGCACTCTCGGGGAGAGTGCCGGCCTGCACCGCATCCACGATGCGTCGCGCGAGGCGCAGGCGGCCGTTGTCGCCTAGCGACGCGGACGCCACGTTGCCGAGGGCGAAGATGAACGCCGGACGTTGCAGCCGCGCATTGGTCTCGATCTCCGATGGCGCGCCCCGGAGGGTCGCCAGCACGCCGTCGCCGGTCGCGTCCACCCACGCGGCGGCGCGGACCGTTTGGACGCCGCCGCGACAACCGAGGGTCAGGCTGTCCGCGTCGCCCGCGACGATTTCCGAGTGCAGTTGCACCGTGAGATTGCGGGTTTCCCGCACGATCTGGTCGGCGGTCTGCGCGAAGGCCGCCGGCCGGTGGAGCAGCACGTCCACACGACCTAGACGCACCGGACCTTCCGCGCCTCCTTCCGCGCACAACCGGCGGGCGAATTCCGCCGCGAATCCGTCGTTCGCCAACTCGGGCGGCGCGTTCTTCTCGCGCGGCAGGCGGTAGAGTCCGCAGATCGAGTGCACCAGCGCGGCGGTGGCCATCCCGCCGAGCGAACCCTGACGCTCGACCAGCAAGGTGCGCGCACCTACCCTCGCCGCCGAGACCGCCGCCGCGAGCCCCGCGCTGCCGCCGCCGGCCACCACCATGTCGAAGGTTTCCGCTTTCATGGCCGGTCGCCGAGCAGGTCGTCGCGGAGTTGCGCGACCATCAGCGTGCGTTCGTCGTCGGTCAGCGCGCCGTCGCGCCAGGAAATCGTGACGTTGAGCCGCTCGCCGTGTTCGCCGAAGAAAATGCCGGTCCCCGGAGGCGTGCTCAGGCAGGGGAGGTGGTAGGCGTTGGTCACGGGGGTACCGGCGAAGGTTTTCGTCTCGGGCGCGAACGGGCCCGTGTGCGAACTATAACAGGTGCACAGCTCCCCCTTGAACTGCAAACGGATGATCTTCATGAACAGCCAACTCGGCAGCGGGCGCATCATGTCGAGCACGATGTCGAAGGACTCCGCGACCTTGTTGCGTACCATCACCGCGAATTGCGCCTTCATCGCCGCCGCCGTTTCGGCCACGTTGCCGAGGTGTTCACGCCGGGGGTTGAAGAACAGCGGCGCGACGTGGTTGTGAAACAGCGGACCGCGCGCGCCGCGCTTGCGGGTTCGCGTGGGCACGCTGATCCCGTAGCCCGCCGGCTGCCGCCCACGGTGGCGGAACACCCGGTCGTGCGCACGCGCCACGCACGCCACGAAAAACGTGATGGGAAACAACCCGCCGCCCAACTGCTCCGCGCGACGGCGGATGGCCGCCGCCTCCGCCGCCTCGAATGTGATGATCTGGTAATTCGGATTGCCCGGACGCGGCTTCGGTCCGCCGAGCGACGGGACGCCGGTTTCTTGCAGCCCGGTCTGATAATCCATCGCCGGCTTGGTGCGGCGGAATTTGTTCAGGAACGACAAGCGCGGCCGGGGCGGTGCGGTTCGGACGGGTTCCTCCGGACCGTCCTCGCCGTCGCAAAGCCGGGCGAGTTCCGTGCAAAAGAGTTCCGCGCCCTTGCCGTCGAACAGGAGATGCGACCACGTCAGGATCAGGCAAAACGAGCCGTCGCGCCGGGCGACCGCGTCCACCCGGGCGTTGTACTCGGTGCCATCCACAACCAACGGCTCGACCGAGAGCCACTGGATGAGTTTCCAAAGATCGACGGTCGGGGCGGCATCGGCGAAGGGCTGGCCGGGCGAAAGGTCGCCTTCGCGCCAGCACCCCAGCGGCAAACTCGCGTCCGACGGCGGCGCGGGAACCTCCCAGTAGGGCAGACGCGTCCACCAATGGCGGCGGGGACGCGCGGCAAGGAGAGGATGTTTGGCGACCACCTGGCGTAGGCCCGCGCGCAGGCGTTCGGGGTCGGGCGGGCCGGCGAGTTCGATCACCGACTGGCTGACGTGCCCGCCCTGGTGGGTGCGGCGCATGAAATCGTCCAGCGCCAGCACGAAACTGTCCGCGACCAGGAACGGGACGCGCGCGACGGTCTTCGGGGTCGTGGCGGCCGGCGTCGGCATCGGGGGAAACCTAGGCGCTCCCCGTGGCCTGCGCGCGGATGAGTTGGGCGAGTTGCCGGGCGGTGGAGAAGTTCTCGCGCGTGAGGGAGCTTTCGGGCAGGGCCACACCGTATTCCTCCTCCACGAGGATGAGCAGTTGCATGATCGCCATCGAGTCCATGCCGAGCGTGTAGAGGTCGGTGCCGGGGGCCACGGGCGCGTCGGTTTCCAGCAGTCGTTCGCGCAGGAGCACGACGCGTTGCTGGTCAAGGATTTCCAACGGGGGGACGCTCGGCTCGGGCATGAAACGGCGGAGGCTAGTCCACGGCGGCGACCGTCGTCAAGGGCCGTCCCGGCTTACCCGCTGGACGGCGGCCGATTGCGAAACGGGTTGAGCCCGCCGCGGTGAGACCGTATAAATGCAGGCATGATCCTGGAACAGCCGCTGCCACCCGCCGCGCCGCCCGCCCGCCGCGAGGAACCGGACGCCGGCCTGTACGATGTCGCCATCATCGGCGGTGCTTTGTCCGGCGCGGCGACAGCGGTCCTGCTTTTGCGCAAAAACCCGGCTCTGCGGGTGGTCGTGATCGAACGCTCGGCTGCGTTCGAGCGCCGGGTGGGGGAGTCGACCATCGAGATCAGCACGTTTTTCCTGTTGCACCAGCTCGGGCTGGCCGAGCACCTGAACGAACCCCATTATGTCAAACAGGGGCTGCGATTTTATTTTTCCAACGACCGGGCGGAGAAGTTCGACGACTGCGGCGAGATCGGCGGGCGGTTCCTCACGCGCGTGCCCGCCTTCATGGTGGACCGGGCCGTGCTCGACGAGGAGGTGTTGCGTTGCGCGGGCGAACTCGGCGCGGAGATCCGCCGCCCCGCGCAGATGGTCCGCACGGAACTCGCCGCCGGCGGTCAGCAAAGGGTCACGGTCCGCGATGCCGACGGGCGGGAGAGTGTTGTCCGCGCCCGCTGGGTGGTCGATGCCTCCGGCGTGCGCGCGCTGTTGGCCCGGCAGGAAGGCTGGCATCGTCAAAATGAGGACCATCCCACCGCTGCCGTCTGGTCGCGATGGACGGGGGTCAAACACCTTGACGGACCGGATATGCGCACCAAGTGGCCGGAGTGGTCCCGGCGCGTCTTCGGCATGCGCCACACGGCGACCAATCACGCGATGGGTGACGGCTGGTGGGCATGGTTCATCCCGTTGAAGGGCGGCGACGTGAGCGTGGGCGTCGTGTACGACCAACGTTACGTGACGCTGCCGCCGGGACCGAGCGTTTGCGAACGGCTGCGGGCGTTTTTGACCGAGCGCAGCCCGTTCGCGCGGGAGGTGCTCGCCGATGCCCGTCCGCAGGAGGACGACATCCATTTTCGCAAGAATCTGCCCTACTACAGCACGACGTTCGCCGGTGATGGGTTCGCGCTCGTCGGAGACGCGGCGGGGTTCATCGATCCCTTCTACAGCCCGGGCATGGATTGGATCGCGTACACCGCGAACGCAGCGGCCGACGTGATCCTCGCCGAGCGGGCGGGGGAAACCGACATTCCGAAACGCCTCGAACGCCACAACCGCGACTACGCGCGAGCCTATCGGCGGTGGTTCGAGGCGATCTACCAGAACAAGTACGAGTACATGGGCGACTTCGAGCTGTACCGCATCGCCTTCCTGTTCGACTTGGGGCTGTATTACCTTTTCGTGGCGTCCCAGCCGTTCCGCAACGGCGCGGAAGTTCTTGTCCGGCCGATCTATGCGCTGCCGCCCTCGACGCCGTTTTTTTACTTCATGCGCTTCTACAACCGCCGCATGGCCGCGATGGGACGCGTCCGCCGCACGCGGGGATTGTTCGGTCGGCGCAACGTCGGGCGCAACTACCTTTTCGGCGGCTTCACCTTCAGCGTGAAAAGCGCGTGGCCGCTGGTGGGTGCGTTCCGGAGCTGGCTGTGGCTAGAACTGACCGAAGGCTGGCGGAGTTGGTGGCAAACGACGCCCAAGCCGGTCACCTCGCCGCGTAAGTCGAACCGTGCGGCGGTCCCGGCGGCAGCGGTTTCCGAAGCGTCGGCCGCCTGACGAAACGAAGACGCCCGTTCGCGGTCTATCGACCACGAACGGGCGGCAAATTACCGAGTGTCGCGCCGCTTCCCGATCAGACCTTCAAAGGCTGGGTCTGGGCGGCGACGTTGATGCGGGAGGCGAGCGTATTGAGCTTGGAGTCCGCCGCGATTTCCTCGTCAAGACTCTGCTGCAAAAGGCTGACGGCGTCCGTATGGCCGAGCAACTCCGCGTAGGTCCGCGCGCTGCCGTATCCGGCCATCTCGTAGTGTTCGGCGTGCTGGGCCTCCATGATGAGGCCGGCGTCTTTCACGGCGTCGGTAGCATCCTCGCCGATCCAGCCGCTGCCTTCGGAAATGATCCCTTTCATGCCGTTGCAGGTGTAGCCGGAAAGCGAGGTCCCGAGCTTATCGGCAATCGTTTCCAGACGCACGATCTGGTTTTCCGTCTCGCGCAGGTGCGTCTCGAACGCCAGCCGCAGGTCGGGAGACTTGGAGGCTTCCGCCATCTTGGGCAGCGCCTTGGTGAGTTGATGTTCGGCGCTGTACAGATCCTTGAGCAAATGCACGTAAAGGTCCTGGAGCGTGTTGAACTGTTCGCCTAAGCCGAAGAGAGACATAAATGGAATGGGTGTTTTGGTGGTTTGATCCGTACTCTCATGAATCGGTCGGCAACCCGCTGCCCGGCCGGGTCGAATCCTACTCCGCGACCGATTCTAACCGCCGGGCGGGCTGGATCACCTGCGCGGCGAAACGCTCCATCTCCTCGGCCTGCGGACTGCATTGCAGCAATAGCAGATCGACGCCCGCCGCCGCGAATTCCTCGACCCGCGCGGACACCTGCGCGGGCGTGCCGATCAGCCCCGGGCGCAAACCCCGATTAGACACCGAATATTCCTCGATAGTCATGCGTTGTTCGAGCTGGGTGCCACTGAGCCACTGCTGGTAATTGGCAAAGCCCGCCGCGCTCGCCCGCACGTCCGTGATCCGCGCCAACTCGGCCTGCGCCTCCCGCTCCGTGTCGCGCACGATGGCATAGGCCGCGACGCCAAATTGCATTGGCGGCAATCCGAAGCGTTCTCTACGCTCGCGCATATCGGCGATTTTGGCCGCGATGCGCTCGGGTGGGTCGCCGTGCATCACGTAGGCATCGCAGCGTTGCGCGATGAGATTCTTTGCGGCCTCGCTCTCACCGCCCGCGTACAACGTCGGCCGGGGCCGGGTGAGCGGCTTCGGCTGGAGGATCGTGTTTTCGACGCGGTAGTAATTCCCCGTGTACGAGAAGCGGTCCTGCTTCCACAGGCCGTCGATGACCTCCAGCCACTCGGTGGTGCGGGCGTAGCGGTCCTCGTGCTGCTCGAAATGCACGCCGTATTGGCGCGCCTCGTCGGCCCACCACGAGGAAACGACGTTGAGCGACAGCCGGCCGGGCGTGCCGCAGATGTGGTCGATGTTGGCGGCCTGTTTTGCCAGCAGCGCGGGCGAATGGAACGTCGGGCGCACCGCGACCATCAGTTCGAGCCGTTCGGTGACGGTCGCCAGCGCCGCCGCCGTGCTCCACGCGTCGAGCGAGGGGGCATCGGTGCCTTTGATGTCGTTGAGGTTCAACTCGGCGACCAGCGTCAGGTCGTAGCCGATCTGTTCGCTGCGGCAGGCCAGCCGGCGGACGTAATCCCACGAGGCCGTCATGCCCTCGTCCTCCACGTTGCGCAGCCAGCCGCCGAAGATGGGGAGCCAATAACCGTATCGCATGTCAGGAAACCCGCTGGATTTCGGCTTCGAGAAAATCGACCAGCCGCGCGTGCGGGTCGAAACCGATCACGCGCGGGGCATCCGCCACGAAGTTTGACAGGGCGTTCACGTCGTAATACACCCGCCGGCCGTCGCGGTCGTCGATCATGGACTCGATGCCGCCCACGTCGATGCCGGCCGCCTGCGCGATGGCCTCGCACGCGCCGATCACCCCCGGCGGCGGCGTGACGGCCTCCACCCGCAAACCGCGTCGCGGAGCCTCCACGGGGCACGCGCTCGTGGCGGAGCGGGCAAGTTCCTCGCCGTCCTTCGTCTGGCAGGCATCGGCCGGGCAGAGGTCGAAGGAGTCGGCCTCGGGGAAGACGTTGATCGCGTAGAGATATTTCCCGCCGAGCGTTTCCACACGGGTGATGTGGCCGTCGCGCGCCGGGATGTATTCCTGCACGAGCGCCACGTCGTCGAGGCCAAGTTCGATCTGGTCGGCCTCGGCCGCCGCTTCGAGGTCTTCCTTAGCGTCGAAACGCACGATCCCCGCGCCGCTGCCGCCGACGTTGGCCTTCACCACGACCGGGAAACGCAGCCCGCGCGCCGCCGCCGGGGCGTCCGCCCCGCGATGGATCACCCGCGAGCGCGGAGCCGCCAATCCGAGGTCGGCCAGGAGCGTGAGTTGGAGCGCCTTGGAAATCTCGTAGCCAAACGCCTTCGAGCCGTTGATCACCCGGACGCCGATCCGCTCCAGATGTCGCAAAAGATTAAGCGTGTGCAGGATCGCGCTGCCGCTGCCGCGCAGGTACGACGATGGGCTGATACGGTTAAAGAAAACCGGAGCCGGCCGGGAGTCGTCGGCGGGATCGTAGATCGCCGGTTCGCGGGCGTCGAGACGGCGGTACGGAATGCCCCGGCGGTCGAGTTCGGCGAACAGCGGCCGGAACCAGTCGGGGTGCTCGTGGTAGATGGCGAGAGAGGCGGCGGAGGTCATCGGCGTGTCACTTCAAATCGCATCTCGCGCGGCCCCGGGCCGTCAAAACGCGTACCGGATCGGGCAATACGGCAGGTGCCGCCGGGCCAGCGCGCGGAATTCCTCGACCAGCCGGCCTTTGTAACCATGGCGGTAGCGGACGTTCTCGCCGCCGGTGTTGCTGATCTTCGCTTCCTGGAGATCGGGCCGCCAGAGGGCGTCCTCCGCCTTCGGATGCCAACGCAGGTTGACCTCGTGGAGCTGGAAGTTGTGCGTGAGAAAAATCACCTCCGCCGCGAGTTGCGCCTTCGCGGCGGGGTTCAGCGCGTCGTCCACCTGCTCGAACAACTCGCGGTAATCCTCCTGCCAGCCGTCGTAGACGATCACCGGCGAAAAATTTAGATGCACCTCGTACCCGGCGGCGACGAAATCATTGACCGCCGTGATGCGCTCGGCGATGCGCGAAGTGCGGATGTCCACGAGCGTGCTCATGCGCTGCGGCATCAGCGAAAAACGCAGGCGGGTCTTGCGCTGCGGGTCGTAAGCCAGCAGCGCGCGGTTGACGAACTTCGTGGCAAACGTCGCCTTGGAGTTTGGCAACAGACGGAACATCGCCC
>CALMVM010000629.1:0-2685 GCA_937873255.1 uncultured Verrucomicrobiota bacterium
GAGTACGAGGTCAATAGCGCCTATGCGCACGAACTGAAAGCCGCACTTGGCCTACACCGTCGCTAGGGCGGCGTCCCCGGAACGCGCGGCGCGCGTATTCGTAAACAATCATGTCCGCGAAAGCCTCCCCCGACGCTATCAAACTCGAACCGCAGGCCCTTGCCGAACTGGCGCACCTGCGATATCACACCGACGAAAAACCCGGCTTCACGCGCAAAAAAGCGAAGGTCAAGGGCGGGTTCCATTTCTTCGACCTGCACGGCAAGCGTATCACCGACGAGGACGAGATACAGCGCATCCATTCTCTGGCAATTCCTCCGGCCTACACCGACGTGTGGATCTGTCCGAACAAGAACGGCCATCTCCAGGCGACCGGCCGCGACGACAAGGGACGCAAACAGTACCGCTACCACCCGAAATGGCGCGAGACCGCGGACGCCAACAAATACAGCCGCGTCATGGCCTTCGCCGCCGCGCTGCCCGGCATCCGCAAACGGGTGGATGCCGATCTTGCCCGCCATGGACTGCCGCGCGAGAAGGTGCTGGCGACGGTCGTCAAACTGTTGGAAACCACGCTCATCCGCGTCGGCAACGAGGAATACGCGCGCACGAATAAGCACTTCGGTCTGACGACGATGCGCAACCGGCACGTCAAGGTCAAAGGGACAACCATCCAGTTTTCCTTTCGCGGGAAGAGCGGGGTCGACCACACCATCGAACTGCAAAATCCGCGTCTCGCCCGCGTCGTTCACCAATGCCAGGATCTGCCCGGCCACGAGCTTTTCGAGTATCTCGACGAGGAAGACAAGCCTCACACTATCGACTCGGCCGACGTGAACGCCTACCTGCAAGAAATCAGCGGACAGCCGTTCACCGCGAAGGATTTCCGCACCTGGGCGGGGACGGTGCTGGCGGCGATGGCGTTAAGGGAGTTCGAGTCATTCGACACGGAGGCGGCGGCCAAGAAAAACATCGTCAGCGCCATCGAAAGTGTCGCCGAGCGTCT
Source organism: uncultured Verrucomicrobiota bacterium (assembly GCA_937873255.1). GTDB lineage: Bacteria > Verrucomicrobiota > Verrucomicrobiia > Chthoniobacterales > SZAS-18 > CAHJWO01. The sequence goes on from CALMVM010000629.1 coordinate 1,007, forward strand.
CGGCAACACCCCGAGCGTCTGCCGGAAGTGCTACGTCCATCCGGCGATCCTCGAAGCCTACGTGGACGGGTCGATGCTCGAAGCCTTGCGCAAGCGGGCGGAGGACGAATTGACCAGCAAGCATCTAGCCGAATTGAAGCCCGAGGAGGCCGCCGTGGTGGGCCTTTTGCGCGAACGCCTCAAGGAAGAAACCCACGCGGCCTGATGTCGCCGGTCACGGCACGACGAATTCTTTTTTCAGTGCCAGGCTGGTCTTGGCCACGCCGTCGTTGACCGTCGCTTCAAGGGTGTATTTCCCGGCGGGGTCGTCGGGTCCGATGGTGATGTTGATGTAACTGCGCCCGAGGATCAGCATGCGCTCGTCCGCCGGGGCGGCGGCTTGATGGCCGGGGAGGTTTTTGTGTTCGTCGTACACCGTGCCGTCGGGCCGGTGCACGACGAGGTCGTACGTGACATCGGCCTGTCCCTTCGCGTCGCGGACGGGACCGCAGAAAACGATCACGGTGAACAGCGGTTGGCCACGGATCGCGGTGTCGATGGGATCGATGGTCGGCGTTTCCGGCTTGCGCCAGTCGCGGAAGAAATCCTCGTTGGCGATGAGCCAGAGCTGCGCGCCGAAACTTCCCTGCAATTTGATGTTGTCGGCGGTCGATTTGAGGTCGCGCACGATCCGGTGGAGATTCGGCGCGACGGCGGCCGGGATGGCAACGGGCGGCGGCGATGCCGGTGGGCTCGCGGCGGACGGATCGGCGGGCGGGGCCGGAGTTGTCTGCGCAAAGGACGACGACCATCCGCACAACAAAGCGGCGAGCAGAGGCAGGGCGGAGGGTTTCATCGGCGAGGCTTCGTGCTCAACTCCCGGAAGGCGTGGAATCCGGCCGAGTGTCCAAGAGGCGCAGGGCGGCGGCAAGCACATCCTCGCGCGAAATCGCCGCGTGACCGCGCCGCCAGAATTCTCGCCGCGATTCGTGCCAGCGTCGTTTGGCGGGCGGACAGGTGATCACCTCGATGCGCTTGCCCAAGGCCCGCCAGCGCGTCGGGCCGTATTGACCTTCCAATCGGCCGAACAGTTCGACCGTTGGACAACCTACCGCCGCCGCGAGGTGCGTGGTGCCGGTGTTGCGACTGACGAGCAAGGCGGCGTAGCGCAGCAGCCAGCCGAGTTCGGCGAGATTGGTCTCTCCGCTCAGGTCGATCAGGCCGGGAACGCCCGGGCCGAGCGCGCGGCGGATTTTGTGCGCCGACGAGTCGTTGACATGATCGGCGACCAGAACCACCCGTTCGAAGCGACCGGAAGATAACAACTCGCGGGCAATCCAGGCAAAATGCTCGGCCGGCCAACGCAGGTCCGGCGCGAACGCAGCCGGGTTGACCACCGCGTATCGTCCGCTGCCGGGCGCGCTAAAATCGTCCCACCCCATTGCCGCAAAGCGGACCTGCAACGACCGCCGCCAGGATTCAGGCAAATGGACGCTCGGGCGTAGCGCTGGGGCACCCTCCACCGGCGCTGGGAGATGAAATCCGAGCGGCGCAAGCAGGTCGAAATTGTATTCGGCCTCGTGCCGCAAGCCGGACTCGCGGTAATCCGCGACGCGTTCGGTCAGCAAGCGATCCCACAGGAAACGGTGCCGATATCCGATGCGTCGGGGGATGCCTGCCAGCTTCGCCGCTGATTGCGA
>CALMVM010000629.1:2695-5691 GCA_937873255.1 uncultured Verrucomicrobiota bacterium
GGGTGCAACTGCACGAACGCAGCAGCGTTATGACGGCGAAACTCGTCGGCGAGACGTATGCGCGCCTGACGGGTCGGGGTAGCCCCGGCGTTCGGCAGCGCCACGAAACCAGCGAGGAGCGGGTGGCCTTCCAGCAAAGGTCGCATCACCTCGCGCGCCGCGAACACGACGCGTTGCCCCGGTCGTTGCGCCTGGATCGGTTCCAGACACGACGTGGCGATAATCACATCGCCCACCCGGTCGGGGCGGCAGAGGATGATGGGTGGGTCACTGGCCACGGCAACGACGGTACTTCAATGCGCTTCCAGGCAAAGGAGGATTTCCCGGGCGTATTCGCTCCAGGTTTTGAGCGGGCGCGTCGTCGCCTCCGAAGCCAGGCGTCGGCGCAGACCATCGTCGCCGGCTAGAGTCAACATCGCGCCGGCGAGCGCTTCCGCATCCCGCACGTCGACGGTCAGGCACCCGCCGCCAGCGGCGTTTTCCGCCATCACCCCGAAGTTCGCGCATACGCAGGGCCGACCGAACCAGAGACTCTCGATCACCGGCAGCCCGAAACCCTCCACGACCGACGGATAAACCGTGAAATCGCATGCGGCGTAGAGTGTTCGGAGTTTTTCGGGGTCGGCTTGGCCGTGCCACCGCAGGCCCGGCAGGCGTTGTGCGGCTTCGAGCACAGCGTTTTTAATGTCGGGTGAACCCTCGTAGGCCGCGCCGACCAGGTCGAGTTCCAGATCGGGCCGAACGCTGGAGGCGCGTTCATAGGCGTCGAGGAGGACGCGGTGGTTTTTCCTCGGTTCCAAGGTGGAAACGCACAGAATTTTCACAGGTCCGGATGCTTGGCGCGGGCCTACGTACAAGCGAGTCGTGCGAGGAACGCCCGTCAGATCGCAAGCGAGCCGGCAGGTTTGCACCGGTGGGCTCGACAGCCCCTCGGCCGCGACGAATTTCCGCCAGCCCGATTCCGATGCCTCCGAGGTTGGCAAAATGAGATCGGCCCTGGAAAACGCACGCAGGTAGCCGGCGTGCTGCGCCGGGAGAGTGGGCGGAACGAACTCAGGTTGCTCAACCGGGATCGTGTCGTGGAGAATCACCGCCAATCGCCAGCCGTGACGGTGAACGTAATCCACCAGCAGCCGGGCGCGCTCCTTGTACATCAACTCCGGCATGACGACCCAGGTCCCCGGCGGCGCGTTCCGGTATAACGGATGCCGGTGGATCGGCACGAATTTTCCTTTCCCGCCGGCCAGCAGCCACGAGGGCCACGCGAGCGGTTGGGACCAGAGAGCCGGCGGCCAGCGGTCTGGCGGGTCACGCAGCGGATCGGCCGCTTCGCCGACGGAAAGCTCCGGCGGCAGGGGGCGCAACGTGCTCAGGCGGGCGTTCCACAACACCAGCCGCACCGGCACGCGCAAGCCACCGAACGCCCCCGCCAAAGAACGCACCACCGTCTGGATGCCCGAGCGCGCGGGGTTGCGCGCGGTGTCGCCGACGACCAGGAAAACCGGGCCCATCGGCTACACATGTCCGTCGCCAAGACGCCGCAGGTAGTCTGCGTACGTCGTCTTGCCGAGCCGCTGGATGAGGTTCGCCAGACCGGCGGCGTCGATCCAGCCGTGCTCGTAGGCGATCTCCTCGATGCAGGCGATTTTGAGTCCCTGCCGGGCCTGGATCGCCTGCACGAAATTCGCCGCTTGGAGCAGCGAATCGTGCGTGCCGGTATCCATCCAGGCCGTGCCGCGTCCGAGGCGTTCGACGTGCAGGTTGCCCGCTTCAAGGTAGAGCCGGTTGAGATCGGTGATTTCGAGTTCGCCGCGGGCGCTCGGTCGCAATCTGCGGGTGAATTCCACCACGCGCCCGTCGTAGAAATACAACCCCGGCACCGCGTAGTCGCTTCTTGGCGCGGCCGGTTTTTCCTCCAGCGAAAGCACCCGGCCGCTCTCGTCGAACTCCACCACGCCATACGCCGTCGGGTCGGCGACGCGGTAGCCGAAAATCGTCGCGCCCTCGGTCCGGCAGATGGAGCGGTTCAGCGCCTCGGATAAATCGTGACCGTAAAAAAGGTTATCCCCCAAAATCAAACATGCCGGTGAACCATCCAGGAAATCAGCGCCGATCAGAAATGCTTGTGCCAAGCCGTCGGGCGCGGGTTGCACGCGGTAGCTAAAACTCAGACCCAATTGTGAGCCATCGCCGAAAAGCTTCTCGAACTGCGGCAGGTCGTCGGGCGTGCTGATGACGAGGATCTCGCGAATCCCCGAGAGCATGAGCACGCTCAGCGGATAATAGATCATCGGTTTGTCGTAAACCGGCATGAGCTGTTTGCTCACCGAGCGCGTCAAGGGATAGAGCCGCGTCCCCGAACCACCCGCTAGGATAATCCCTTTGTACGGTGAGCGGGTGGGATGCTGCATAGAGCGAGGGCAGATGGAAAAAATCCGGAAACTAGAAGGCAGAAATTATCAGCCTCTACCGAGACGTTCGCGGTCGTATTTGTCGGCGGAAACGCGATGGCACCACGAGTAGTTGTCGAGATACCAGCGGATCGTTTTTTCGATGCCGGTCTCGAAAGTCTCCGACGGCGACCAACCCAACTCCGACTGGAGCTTCGTGCTGTTGATCGCATAGCGGCGGTCGTGGCCGGGGCGGTCGGCCACGAAGGTCTTCTGCTCAATGTACGATTTCCCGTCCGCGCGCGGCGAGAGCCGGTCGAGCGTCGCGCAGAGCGTGTCCACGATCTGGAGGTTGGTGCGCTCGTGGTTGCCGCCCACGTTGTACGTCTCGCCCGGCCGGCCGGCGGCGAGCACCCGCGCGACCGCCGAACAGTGGTCGCCGACGTAGAGCCAGTCGCGCACGTTGCCGCCGTCGCCGTAAATGGGCAACGGCTTGCCGTCGAGGGCGTTGAGGATCATCAGCGGGATCAGCTTTTCGGGGAACTGGTAGGGGCCGTAGTTGTTCGAGCAGTTGGTGGTGACCACCGGCAGCCCATAAGTGTGGAA
>CALMVM010000630.1:0-732 GCA_937873255.1 uncultured Verrucomicrobiota bacterium
GCGCGAGCGCGTCGATCACCAGCGTGATGGCGTCGTCGAACGGGGTGTGCTTCTGCACGCCCGCGACCATCGGCACGTAGGTGTCGTAATGGTGGATTTCGTCCAGCCCGAGCACGCGGCGGCGCAGATCGTAGTAGCGTTGCAAGGGCGCGAAATTGGCACGGACGGAAGCGATGAGACTGTCGTACAGGGCGACCGGGATACGGTCGGAGAAAAGCGCAGCTTCCAGGGCGGAAGGGTGGTTGCGGGCCTTGGCGCGGAACACGTCGCCCTTGACCGAACTGGCGAAGGCCGAGGCGAGCGTGAACTTGTGATCGGCAAACTCCCGGTAGAACTGGTGGAAGGCTGTCCGGCGCAGCGCGGGGTCGCGCTTCTGCAAAAAGGAAGAAAACGAGCTTTGGGTGAGTTCGACCTCCGTGCCGTGTTCGTCGCGCATCGTGCCGAACTTCATGTCCACGTTCGTGAGTTGCGCGAAGGTTTCCCGGTGCCCGGCCAACGCGGCGCTGCCGAGCGCGAGGAGACGTTCCTCCGCTTCGGAAAGGATGTGCGGCTTGTAGCGGCGCAATTTTTCCAGGCGCGTTTTCCAAAGAGCCAGGAGTGGGTCGGTCAGGAAACCGGCAAACGTTTCGCCGGGAATGGCCTGAATCTCGGGGGCCATGAACGCGCCCGCCTCGTCGATGCGGGTCAGCAGGTTCTGAAGCTGCGCCATGCGCGCGAGGTAATCGGGATCGC
>CALMVM010000630.1:742-2749 GCA_937873255.1 uncultured Verrucomicrobiota bacterium
GCCGTCCTCGGAATTTTGCAGCGAGGCGTAGCCGTAAAGCCGTTCGATCCTGAGACCGAGCTGCTTTTCAAATTCCAGGGCGGCGAGCAGATCGGAGGCAGTCCCGCCAAGCGTGCCCTTGAAATCCGCGAGACGCGGGTAGCCTGCGCGCACGGCTTCAAAATCTGTTTGCCAGGCGGCAACGCTGGGGTAGAGCGCGGTCAGGTCCCAGGTGTCGGCCAAGGGGATATCGGTGCGGAGCGGCACGGTTCGGGCAGCGGGCGCGTCGTCGTTTTCTTGCTTCGGGAAAGTGAGCGAAAATTTCATCGAAATGAATGGAGATGGATAGGATAACTTCGCTGCGCCCGCCGCAGGCTTCAAGCGATCTCTTCGCCATCCCGGCATGCGTCCGTCTTGTGCGTACAAACCAATAAACTCCAATAGGTTGTGCCGTGGAACGCGTAGAACAAAACGCGCAAACTTCTCCCGAAAAATCATCGGAAAAACTTTGACGGCATCGGGGGTTTTCCTCATGCTCGCCACGATATAAATCCAAGCAGCCACAACGACCACGAGTAGTAAGGGAGGAATGGCATTGAATCCGTTTATTTTAGCGAAAATAGAGACCCATGTGCCGGCGTTATCCATCCTGATCGAGAGTTACCGTCTGCGGCACGAGGCCAGCGTGCGCGCGGCCATCATCAACACGGTGCTCGCCTCGGAAGTCCGTTACCTGAGCCGCGAAGAGGTGCTGTACCTCGCGTGGTTCAAGGCGGACAACGACAAACGGCAGCGCGAGATAGACGACAGCCTCAAACAACGGTGGCTGCGTAAGCAGCGCGCCAACCAAACGCCACGGGTGCGCGCGGAACGCCCGGCACCGACTCGACGGAAACGCCGCGTTTGAGAGTTGCCTGTCGGCCCGGCGGCGTGCCAGCCCGATGGTTTAATTGAAGTGCACGCTACACCCCGATCTGCCCGCCGTACATCCGGCGGACGCTTGTAATCGATCTCCGTGCGCACGACCACGGGGAATTGCTGACTCTGGGACATCCGGGCCAAACTCCAGCCGAGTTCCGCCGCGAGATGCGTGCGCGCCGTTTCGATGAGGCGCAGGTACGCGATGTTATGAACCACCCCGGCGCAATCCGTGTCGAAAAACATGACCTGCGTCTCCGTGCGAATGCGCGCGTCAGCCGTGGTGGGTGCGTCCATGGAGATCCGTTAGAAAGCCAACGCGCCGAAAAGATCCATCTGCGAAGAGTCATGCTTCTTGCCGGACGCAGCCGACGATTCCGAGACGCGCAAGGGCGCGGGTTCCGGCTCGATAAAGATTGGCTCGGGCGCGCGTTCCTCGACGGTCATGCGCACGCTGACCTCCGCTTGTGACGCCGCGATGATTTCCAGCGCGGACGCCCCTTCGCCGCCCTGGGTGCGCACCGTGTGGATGGCGAGGTCGGGCCGGTTGCAGTCGCGGCTCAGGTGGCCGAGCACCGCGCGCCGCAGTTTCGCGCCGCCCGCGAGCATCTGCGCGACCACGGCGGCGGCGGCCTCGTTGCTCAGGTGGCCGTGGCGGCTCATGATGCGCTGTTTCACCGACCAAGGGCGTCTGGTGTCCGCGCTCAGGAGCGCGCTGTCGTGGTTGGTTTCGATCAGCAGAGTCGTCGCCGCGCGCACGCGCTCGTGGACGAGCTTGGTGGCGAAACCGAGGTCCGTCAGGTAGCCCAGCGCCGCGAGACCGTGATGAAACATGTAGCCCACGGGATCGACGGCGTCGTGCGGCACCGGAAACGTCTGGATGTCGATGTCCTTGATCGTGAAATCGTTGCCGGTCTTGAAGAGGTGCCAGTTGCCGTGCGCGGCGAGGCAGCCGCCGTCGTGGCGCAGGACCTCAGCGGTCAGCGCGTTGCAGTAGATGGGTAGTTCCTTGAACTTGCGGCACAGCACGTCCAGGCCGCTGGCGTGGTCGCAATGCTCGTGCGTGAGCAGCACGCCGTCGAGTTGCTCGGGAGCGACGCCCGCCTGGGC
>CALMVM010000631.1:0-2171 GCA_937873255.1 uncultured Verrucomicrobiota bacterium
GCGTGAGCCGTGGGGAAGCGGTCATCCTTCTGGTAGAGCCCCTGCAGGGGCGTAAGAAAGGACGCCAGCCATTCCCGGGGAAACGACGCGGCTTTTCTTCCGCCCCTGCCGGGGCTGTGGCCTTCTTGGACGAGCTTTCCCACGGCTCACGCCGTGGGCTATCTCCTTACGCCCCTGCCGGGGCTGCAAATCGATGCCTGTGCGGCGCTGCAAATCGACGCCCCTGCCGGGGCTGCAACCGTACAGGCAAGCGCAGAACGCGATGATCCTCGGATTTCACAGCCTGCCTTTCGCGATCCCGTCTCTCCACATTTAAGCTCCCTCCCTTGCCCGCGCGCCATTCCTGCGGTATCTCGTGACTCCCCGCATGTCCCTGTTCATCCGCCCCCTGTTGAAGAAAGTGTTCAGCCTGCGCGAACACCGCGAGGACGAGGCGGTCAAGCCGTTCCTCGAACACCTCGAAGACCTGCGCACGATGCTCTTCAAGATCGTCATCACCCTCGGGGTGACGATGATGGTGTGCTTCGCTTTCCGCTTCCGGCTGATGCATCTGGTCGAATTGCCGCTTCAGGCCGTGCCGGACATGGACATGAATCAATTGCAGGGGCGCGCGCCCGGCGATTCGATGACGATCTCCATGCATCTGGCGTTCTATGCCGGGATCATCATTTCCTTTCCGGTGCTGCTGTATTTCCTGGCGGACTTTGTTTTGCCGGCGCTGACCGAAAAGGAAAAACGCCTCTTGCTGCCGGGGGTGGGCGTCGGGTTCGGCCTGTTTCTGACGGGGGTGATCTTTTGTTTCAAGGGGGTGCTGCCGATGACCCTGCGCTGGCTCGCGCAGGATCAGCGCAACATGGGGATGCGTCCGCAGTGGATCGTGGGCGATTACATCGGGTTCGCCACGCAGTTCGTGGTGGTCTTCGGGCTGACGTTCGAGCTGCCCGTGGCGGTCATCGCGCTGGTCAAATTCGGCCTGCTCAACTCCGCCCTTTTGCGCCGCACGCGCGCCTATGCGGTGGCGGTCATCCTGCTTTTCGCCGCTTTCATCGCGCCCTCGCCCGACCCGATCACGATGGGCATCTTCGCGGGGCCGATGTACCTCCTCTACGAAGCGTGCATCTGGATCGCCTACGGGATGGAGCGCGCCGAGCGCCGCCGCCTCGCCGCCACGGACGCGCCGAAATGACGCGCTACCTCGATCCGCGCGCTCGGTAATACGCTGCCAATCCGTCCGCCACGGCGTCGGCGTATTCGCGCACGATGCTCTTGCGCGGCACTCCGCCGAAGTCGCGCGTGCCCTCGTAGTCGCCCGCCTGCACGCGCACGAAAACCTCCGGGCTGTTCATGACGTACGGTTCGCAATACACGACCGGGCAGCCGTAGAGCCGGTTGGCGAGGAGGTTGCGCGCCCACACGAACGGGCTGTCGCCGACGTGGAGCGCGTTCGGCCCGGTGTATCGGTAGGCCGGCAGGCCGGTCGCGGAAGCCAGCGCGGCGGCGACGGGTCCGGCGGCGGCGAGTTCCTCGGGACCGGTGCGCGCCAGCAGGCGCAGCAGCAACTCGAAACGCACGTCGTCGCGGGCGATTTCGTCCGGCTCGTAGCAGCCGTTGACGAGGAGGTGGAGATGGTTCCCGGGCACGAGCTTGGGCGCGGCCGGGTCGCCCCACGCCTCGGCGTTGAAGTGCAGGCAGACCACGAGGTCGGGCCGCAGCGTGTCGTTGACCCGCCGGGCGCGGGCGCGGATGTCGGCGCGGGTGAACAGGACTTCCGCGTTCCACAGGATCGAAATCCCCCGCTGCGGGTCGAACGGGCCGTCGTAGAGGTTGGGCGGATTGCGAACCCCCTGATCGAGCAGAGTCTGCCGGGCGTGATCGGCAAGGTCGGAGGGACGCAGCGGGGTGGTGGGTTCGGTGGCTTCGCGGACGAGGTCGGCGCGTTCGGCCCCGAGATCGCGCAGACGGTCGGCCAGCCGGCGGGCGACCTGGAGGGTCAATTCGCCTTCCATGACGGGCAGGGAATCGCCGATCTGGAACCAGCGCGCCTCCAGCTTCGCCCAACGCCCGCCGAGGTGCCCGGGGTCGAGGGCAATGCGGACGCCCGCGAGAGGCTTGCCGTCGGGCGAGGAGGGGGCCGGCAGCGCCGCGCGCGGAAAGTCGAGCCCCCGCACGAG
>CALMVM010000631.1:2181-2712 GCA_937873255.1 uncultured Verrucomicrobiota bacterium
TGCGGGCGTCGTCGGGGGCGAAACGCAGGGTATAGAGGTCGTTGAGGGCGACGCTGGTCTTGCGCAACACGGCGGCCTGCGCGTCGAGGCGAATGAACGGTTTCCAGCCGCCGTGCGGGGCGTAGAGCGTGTCGAGCGCGCGGACGAATTCCTCGCGCGTGATCGTCTCCTGGTAAGGGTCGAGCCGGCGGTAATCCGGCACGTCACCCAGCGGGCTCAGATTTTGCGCGCGGGCGGCAGGCGACAAAAACAGGCACGCGCCGACGATGATCCGCAAAGCCCCGGTCATGGCCGGAGCATGGCGAGCGGTGCGGCGGAAGGCAAGCTGGCTTGCTGGCCACCCGGGAAACATGATAGGTTGCCGTCCATGCTCGCTGACATCCGTACCCTGATCCATGCGACGCCTTTCCTGCCGTTCACCATTCGCACCGCAGACGGACGGGAGTTTTCGGTGCCAACGGTCGATCACATCGCGGTGCCTCCGGCGGGGGGCCGGGTTTTCGTTTTCGGCGACAAGGCCGGTGAGTTCAG
>CALMVM010000631.1:2722-4337 GCA_937873255.1 uncultured Verrucomicrobiota bacterium
CCCTTGCTCATCGCAAACCTGAGCGTCGAGAATGGTGAACCCTTCGCGCCGCCTCAAACTTGATCCGTCCGGTGGAATGCGCTGAAGTCTCCCTTTCCATGCTCAACATCCTGTTCCTGGGCGATATCGTCGGCGAGCCCGGCCGGCGCGCGGTCATCGAACTGCTCCCCCGCATCCGCGAGCGCGAGGGGATCGACTTCGTCATCGTCAACGGCGAGAACAGCGCCAACGGCCGGGGCATCACGCCCAAAATCTCCATCGACCTGCTGCGCGCCGGGGCGGCGGTCATCACGACGGGCGACCACGTCTGGGACCAGAAGGAAATCGTCTCGTACATCGACACCGAGCCGCGCCTGTTGCGCCCGCTCAATTACCCCGAGGGCACGCCGGGGCAGGGCAGCGTCGTGCTCGAAACCGCCAAGGGCAAGGTGGCCGTCGTCAACGTCCAGGGGCGCACGTTCACCTCGCCGGCACTCGAAAACCCGTTCCGCGCGATGGACGCCGAAGTCGCGCGGCTGCGCGAGGAAACGCCGATCATCTTCGTGGACGTGCACGCCGAGACCACGAGCGAAAAGGTGGCGATGGGTCGTTTCCTCGACGGCCGGGTCAGCGCGGTGGTCGGCACGCACACGCACGTGCAGACAGCGGACGAACAGGTGTTCCCGGGCGGCACGGCGTTTTTGTGCGACGCGGGATTTTGCGGGCCGTCGGAGTCGTGTTTGGGACGCGACATCCAGGCGATTGTCGGGCGTTTTTTGACGAGCATGCCGGTGTCCTTCCCGGTGGCGAAGGGCGAGGTGCGTCTGCACGGAGCCATCGTGGAGATCGACCCCGCGACCGGCAAAGCGCAAAGCATCCGGCGGCTGGTGGAGCGTTACGAGCCAGCGGTGGCGAACGGGCAGGCGACGGCACGCCCGGCGACATCTGCGCCCGCGACGGCGATGGCGGACGAGCCGGTCGCACAGGCGGGGTAAACACCAACGTAACGCGGTCGAATGCGATTTCTTCATGCCCATCTCTAAGACTGTGGCGGGAATTTTACTGGTCTGCCTGCTCGTCTTCGCCTCTTCGGTACGCGGGGAGGAATTGGCTGCAACCTCTGTGGAATGGCTTGTCTGCGCGTCCGATGTTGTTGCGGTCGGCAAGGTGTCTTCGTTCAAAACCGTGCAACCCGGCGGAGGCGTGAATTACGAGCGTTGCGTATTGAACGTCACGGAGGTCATCAGAGGACCACAGGGAAAATGGATTCGCTTTTACTGTCGCAACCTTTCTCTCCCACATAAGTTTCCAGCTTGGCTCAAATCTCAGTCCAACGTTTTGGTTTGCCTTAAATCCTCTGACGGGAGTGGCGATCGTAACGAACGAGGTCTGTTAATACCTACCTCGGATAGTCTGCCCTTTTCCATCATCGACCTAGATGCCCCTGAAAAATGCGTCTTCGACGGGCGTTTTCAGCCGCTTGCTACGTCTAGCAGCATTCTGAAGACGGCGCGTTTCGCCGCTCGTGCCTTTAAAGCCAAGGTGAAGACAGAGCCAAAATTCCGTCTGGTGACCAAAGCGCTTCCTAGTCGGTCCGATGCAAAAAGCACTGCCTTCAGGTCCGACCACCCAACCT
>CALMVM010000632.1 GCA_937873255.1 uncultured Verrucomicrobiota bacterium
GATTTCCGTCGCGCCCCGGTGCCAGTCCGGCCTGCGGGTACAGCCCGGCGCTGCCGTCGTTGGGGAAACTATAAAGCGTCGTCAGCACCCCGGTCGAAGTCATGGAGAAAACCGACCCGCCGTCGCCGTTTCCGTAGACCGTCGTGCCGTAGAGCTTGCCGTCAGGCCCCTGGACCAAGCTGCCCTGCGGCACGTAGCCGGCCTCGGCCGCGCCGAACTGATGGAGCGTCTTGAACGTTCCGTCCGGTGCAAGGGCAAAGACCGTGCCCAAATCTGATTCGCCTCCACGCGCGGCGGTGCCGTAGAAGCTTCCATCGCCGAGTTGCGTCAGCTTGGATTGCGGCAGTTCTCCCTCGCTTCCACGACGAGAAAAAACGTAGAAGGGACTGACGCCTCCGGCCGGAGTGAGCCGGTAGACGCCACCGCCGATGTTTGTGGGGGTGTTTGTGAAGATGCCGTAAAGATTGCCGTCGGTTCCGGCGACCAGACCGGCCCCGGCTTGATCCGGCCCTCCGCTGCTCCCGGCCAAGATCCCCAAAGTGGTAAATTGTCCGTCGGCGGTGATTTTGAACGCCGTGTTGATCGTCGTACCGTAAAGCGCGCCGTCACCGGTTTGGAACAGAGGAGCGTTGGGAAAATTGCCGTCGCCAAAGGCTGTGAAACTGTAAACATTCGTTGTCGTCCCCCCCGGGGTGATCATGAAAACGCTTCCCTGGTCGCTACTCCCTCCCCGGACGGTCGTCCCGTAGAAGTTCCCGTCGCGACCTTGGACCAGGCCCGCCAATGGATACGCGCCATCGGGTAACTGGCCCGTGAAGGTATGGAGGACGGTCAGATTCCCGGCGGACGTGATCTTGAACACCGAACCGCAGTAGTTCGCGCCGCCCTGGCTGGTCGTCCCATAGAAGTTGCCATCGGCACCCTGCACGAGCGCGCCGCGCGGGCGCATCCCCTCGTCCCCGGTGAAATGGAAAAGCGTGGTCAGAACGCCGGCCGGGGAAATGGCGAACACCGTCCCGCAGCCGTAGGTCCCGCCGCGCTCGGTTACCCCGTAGAACGTGCCGTCGGTGGCTTGCCATAGGGCGGCGGGCGGGTTTGCCCCGTCGCTGGAATTGAAGCTGTGGAGAGTCGTCAGCGTCCCGCCCGGGGTGACGCAGAAAACCGTGCCGTAACCGTAGGTCCCCTCGACCGACGTGGTGCCGTAGAAGTTGCCATCCCGGCCCTGGATGAGGCTGGCGGTGGGGATCGCGCCGTCCGCGTTGACGAGGTTGCCGTTCGACGCGACGTGCGATGAGCCGAAAGTATAAAGTGTCGTCAGTACCCCGGTGGGCGTCAGCATGAACACCGAACCCTGGTCCGCCGGGCCGCCGCCCTGGGTGGTCCCGTAGAAATTGCCGTCCCGGCCCCGGAGAAGCGCCGCCCGTGGCGACACCCCGTTCGTCGGGCCAATGAAACTGTGGAGCATCGTGAGGCTGGCTGTCTGGGCGACCCCGGTGCAGGGCAGTCCGAGCGTCGTCATCAGCCCGACGAGACCCGCAAAAATGCTCCGGCGAACGACCGGATGCTGAACCGGCGGGACGAATGCACGCAAAAATTGGACGAGCGGAAACACGGTCGGGAACCAATGAAAAGCGGAGGGGCGAGGATAGCGGAAATTGGTCGGATTACAACTGATCATCGGGACGAACCGTCCGTCGCCAGTGGCCGCGCTCACCAGGCGCGTGAGGACGAGCCACGGGGAGTCGACGACGGACAGTCATTTAGCGCAATTCCGTCCCGAGACCGTCCAGATACACGGAAATCGCGTCGGGCCGATGGATGCGCTGGCCGGCGTTGAGCTGGCGCACGGCATGGAAATATTCGTCGAACGAACCGCTCTGCGTGGCCGCCTGCGTCGCCTCGTACCAGTTCATGTAATCGGCGACTTCCTCGCGGTATTTGATCATGTCGCGGCGCTGGACGGCCAACGCCTGGAGCTTCTCTTCCACGCCGCCCGTGCTGCCGTGCGGCAAGCCGGCGACCACCTCCACGTAAGCCGCCACGATCCCGTGATAGAGAGGATTCGCCTGGCCGCTCAGCGCCGCCAACGCCTGCTGGGTATGCCCCAGCAACAGGCGGTTCTGCTTGCGTTCGCCGAACTCCTTGAAATCCGCCAGCGTGAACGTCTTGGCGGGCAGTTTTTTCTTCGGGTCGGCGGGTGCGGAGAAGGTCAGCGCCGCCGCGAGCCGCTGTTCGGACTCGCGCACCGAGAAAATCTGGTAGCGGTCGTTCTCCGACAGCCGCGCCAGCCCGAGGGTCCACCATTTGTCGAGGCTTTCTGGCGAGGCCAATTCCGGAAACTGCCGCCCGAGCGCCGTCGCGCCGCGGGCCTCGTCGTACGTGGTGTCCGGCAGGCCCCGCACGAACGCCACCAATCCCGCCCGGCCGCCGTTCATTTCGCGCAACAGCAGGCAGACGAGATTGTACGCGTAGGCCCGGTAGACCGCGCGCGAGGTGGAATCCATCGTGGCCGGATCGCCCTTGAGGAAATCGGTGATCGAGACTTTTTGCGTGGTCGGCAGCAACGCCGCGAACATGCTCGCCGACACGCCGTCCTCCAGGTTTTCCAGGTACGCGGAAAGGCCCGCGACCAGCCACGGCGGCGGCGGCGTGTAGGGGCGGCCGGCGGGCAGGCGGTCCTGCTCGCGGTAGGCGATTTCGAGCAGGAGGCCGCGCACGAGTTCATCGCGGATGCGGGTGCCCCGGCTGACCTCGCCGATGAGCAGGTCGAGTTCGATTTTGAGACCCGCGCCGGTCTGCGCCAGCGTCCAGCGGACCGGCGACCGGTTATCCGGCGCGCTCGGCTCGGGCGCGCGCAGGTCGATGACGATGGGAATTTTCCATTCATCGCGCAAACCCAGCACGGACAGGAGCCCCGACTTCACATCCTCGCCCAATCCCCCGACCGCCCCGCGTAGCGACCCGTCGCGCGCGTAGACCACGAACTGCTTCGAGCGGCTGATGCTGCGCGGAAGTGTGTCCAGCGCGCGGGCGGACGGCAGGCCAAGGCCGATCAATCCCGTCACCGCTACGGCGAGACAGCGCCGGCCGAGTGCAGCGAGGGAGGAACCTGACACACCAGCAAATGATCCCGGCGCGTGCTAGTGGCCCGCGCCGGGCTTGTTGACCAGGTCCACCTTTTTGTCGTGGAAGGTGATCGACCCCAGCTTCGCAATGATCCCTCTGTCGCGTTCGAGCACCTTCCAGAGCGGAGTGAAGAACTTGTTGAAGTACGGCACGACTTTCGCCGGGATCGGCAACCGGCCGAGACTGCTGCCGACCGGCTCCGCCACGACCTGGCCGTTGTCGATTTTGACCTTGTCCACGGTGGTCGCGTACAGCGGGATGCCGAAGATGGTTTGCACGTACGTGACCCGGACCTGCCCTTCCTCGAAATGCACGTACGCGCGGCTGAACTTGACCGCCCCGCCGGACGCGTCTTTGCGTTCGCCGAAGGTTTGCAGGAACGCGTTGATCTCACTCTCCTGGTACTCCTTCCGACCTGCTGTCGGCTGCGCGGCCAAGCCTTCCATGTCGTCCGTAACCGACGGCGCGTTTAACCCGGGGTCCTTGACCGGCTCGGGAATGCCTTCGGGCGGCCGGACCGCCAGCGCGACGGCCGCTAGCAGCGCCGCCAGCACGAGGCTCGACACCAGATGGCGCAGCCAGCGCGCCCCCGACCCGCGCCGGGGGCTGACCATCTTGCGCACCCGCTCTTGAACGACCACCGGGTCGGCGCGCTTGGTGGCCTCCGGGGGCAGCAGGCTGCGGTCGAGCTTCGCGCCGCAGTTGTGACAATAAACGCGCTCGGGTTCGTTCTCGTAGTTACACTGCTTGCAGACCAGCATCGTG
>CALMVM010000633.1:0-1903 GCA_937873255.1 uncultured Verrucomicrobiota bacterium
CGCCTCCGCCGCCGGGCGCGGGCGAGCCGATCATCTCCGTGCGCAACCTCTCGCGGCGGTTCGCCAAATTCCTCGCCGTGCGTGACGTATCGTTCGACATCTACCGCGGCCAGGTCGTCGGCTTCATCGGGGCCAACGGCGCGGGCAAGACGACGACGATGCGCATCATGGTCACGCTCGACCAACCCACCAGCGGCAGCGTCAGCATTGGCGGGTGGGACGTGGTGAATTTCCCGTCGGCGGTCCGTTCGCGGGTCGGTTGGATGCCCGATGCGTTCGGCGCGCACGACCACATGACTGTCTACGAATACCTCGATTTTTATGCGCGGGCGTTCGGCTTCAAGCGCGCGCAACGCCTCGGGCGCATCGACGAGGTCATGCACTTCACGGACCTGGCGCCGATTGCCGACCGCATGATGAACAAGCTCTCCAAGGGCATGGCGCAACGCCTTTGCCTCGGGCGCACGCTTTTGCATGACCCGGAGGTGCTCATCCTCGATGAACCCGCCGCCGGGTTGGACCCGAAGGCGCGCGTGGAATTCAAGCGTCTCGTGCGCCTTCTGGCGGGGGAGGGGAAGACCATCTTCATCAGTTCGCACATCCTTTCCGAACTCGGCGAGATGTGCGACACGATGCTCTTCATCGACAACGGCGCGGTGGTCCACCACGGCTCGGCGGAGAGTTTGCAGCATCGTCAGGACGGCGCAGCGATTTTCGATATTCACGTGGACGGTTCGCCCGACGCGCTCACGCAGTGGGTGGCGGTCAACCCCGGCATCAAGCTCGTCGATGCGCACAAACGCGGGGCCCGCGTGACGTTCGACTCATCCGAGGGTCAGGCCGTCGCCGCGCAGTTGAAGCGGATGCTCCTCGACGGGGTGCCCGTGATCGACTTCCACCGCGAGAGCCGCAAGCTCGAAGACGCCTTCGTGGACATGCTCAAGAAATTCTGACGCGCTTTTTTCAAAATGGACGCCGTTTCTCCTCCGCCGCTCCCGGCCGCGCCGATGCCGCCCGCGCGGGCCGACTTCGTCGATTGGCTCAGCCCGATGTTGGTCAAGGAACTGCGCCAGGGCGTGCGCACGCGCATGTTCGTGGTGCTGTTCATCCTGCTCCAGCTTTTCATGCTGCTGGACCTGGTGCTCAGCCTGTTGGTTGCCGCCAATCGACAGGACGCTTCGGGGGGCACGGTGTTCTTCTGGCTGATGGTGGCCGTGCCGACGCTTCTCATCGTGCCGCTGGGCGGGCTCAACGCCATCGGCGGCGAGATCAAGGGCCACACGCTCGAACTCATCTTCCTGACCCGGCTGACGGCGTTGCGCATCGTCTTCGGCAAGTGGTTCGCGTTGTTTTCGCAGTCGCTCCTGCTGGTGTGCGCGGTGCTGCCTTATCTCGTGCTGCGTTACTTCATGGGCGGGGTGAATCTCGCCAACGAATTGATGCTGCTCGGCGCGTTGCTTTACGGTTCGGCGCTGTTGACCGCGCTGGCCACGGGCGTGTCGGCGTTTCCGGCAAGGTTGGTGCGGGTACTGGCATCGATCGGCGGCGTGTTCGCGTTCATTTTCGGGGCGGAATTTTTCTTCAACGTGGTCGTGCGCGGTCGGATGTCCTCCGTGTTGCCGGGGGTGGTCGAGATTCTCCTGGTCCTGTGTTTCGGGGCGATCCTCCTCGCGCTGATGCTCGACGCCGGCGCGGCGCGCATCGCCCCGCCGGCGGAAAACCACCCGGCGGTCATGCGGTTCCTCGCGGGCGCCGCGTTGTTGATCGCGGCGGTGACGCAGTTCGCTTCTCGCCGGGCGAACGGCGTGCCGTTGGGCGCGTTCGTGATCGTCGCGGCCGTGTGCGCGGTCGCCGTGTGCGAGCAACCGCGCGCGATTCCGAGTTTGTACCGGCCGTTCACGCT
>CALMVM010000633.1:1913-5775 GCA_937873255.1 uncultured Verrucomicrobiota bacterium
GGCTGCTGATGAAGACGCGGATGCTCGACGGCGCCGAGGCGCGCGGGCGGTTCGTGGCTCTGGCGGGTACGCTGTTGCTGCCGGGCGCGGTGATCCGCACCTGCTTCCCGCGCAACAGCCGGCCGACGGCCCTGTACTTCATCATCCAGGGAGCGTCGGCGGTCGCCCTGGTTTTTTGCGCGATTTGCGACGGCACGCTGAACACCCACTCGAAAAACGTCCTCCCCTACCTGCCGCTTTGCGCGTTGATCGCTCCTTGGTCGAGTTCGGAGTGGCGCGGCATCCATTGGATCGTCCCGGTGGAGATCGTGACGGGGTTGAGCGTCGTGGCGGTCCTGATCGCCAGCTTTATCGCCTTCAAGCAAACCGGCGAACTGGAACGCGCCAGCCTCTCCTTGCCCACGCCGCCGAAACCCGGCGCGCCCATGCCGACGCCGCCTGCCCATGCACCTCTGGCCTAAAGATTCCGCGTTGCGCGCGATCCAGACCCGGATGCAAAACGCGGCCCGGCGCGTGCGCCTGCCGTTGCGCAACCGCGTCTGGCGCGGCGAGAGTGGCAACTGGCAGGGCGCGGGCGTCGGCAGTTCCATCGACTTCCAGGACCACCGGCCCTACCTGCCGGGCGACGATCCGCGTTACATCGATTGGCAGGCCTATGCAAGGACGGGTCATTATACGATGAAGCTCTACCGTGAGGAGGTCAGTCCGCGCGTGGACGTGGCGCTGGATGTTTCGGATTCGATGTTTTTTGACGACGCGAAACGGGAGCGGGCGCTGGAGTTGTTTTTCTTTTGCGCGGAGAGTGCGCTCCAGGCGGGTTCGTCGCTGCGTTGCCATGCCGTCGGCACGGTGGACAGCGTGCCGTGGACTCCGGGGGCAGCGCTGCGCGAAGCGGAATGGACGCGCGTAAGTGGTCCGCCAACGTTGGGAGATTTAAGCGCCAACGCGGCACCCGCGCCGCCGGCCCTCGCGCGGGTTCCCTGGCGGCAGGGGGCATTGCGCGTATTGGTGTCCGACCTGCTGTTTCCCGGGTCGCCCGAGCCGCACCTTTCCCTGCTCGCCGCCGCGAAGGGGCGAGGTGTCGTGCTGGTCCCCTATTGCCGCGCGGAATCCGAACCGGATCTGGACGGCAACGTCGAATTGGCCGATTGCGAAACCGGCGCGCGCCGAACGCAACACATCGACGGCGGCGTGCTCGACCGATACCGGCGCGGGTATGGTCGGCATTTCGAGATGTGGAAAGAACACGCCCGCCGGTACGCGGTGGTCGTCGCGCGCGTGGCGGCGGAAGAAAATTTTCACGACGCCCTGCGCGCCGATGCTCTACCAATCGGGGCCGTCGAGATGACGCACTAAAAAATGCAGAATGCAGAATGCAGAAGTCCGGAAGAGAAAACTTAAAGTTGAGAGTTCTGACTTCTGACTTCTGCATTCTGCATTTTCCGATCATGTCCCTGAGCTTTGCTAATCCTGCCGGCTTTTGGGCGCTGTTGGCATTGCCGATCCTGCTGGGAATCCACCTGCTTCAACGGCAATCGCGGCGGGTTGTCACGAGCACGATGTTTCTTTTCGACACGCTGACGCCCGTCAGCGTCGAAGGTCGGCGGATCGAGCGGTTGAGGAATTCGCTGCCGCTCTGGCTGCAACTGGCGGCGGTGGTGTTGCTGGCGTGCATCCTGGCGGGACCACGCTGGCTGCGACGGGATTCGAGCCAACGCGTGGTGGTGGTGTTGGATAGTTCGGTGTCGATGGGAGCGTTCCGCGATGAACTCGCCCGCGCGCTGCCCGCACACTTGCAAACCCTGACACGGGTCGCCGCGCGGACCGAGTGGCACCTGCTGGAAACCGACCCCGCCCGGCCGACGCTCTACGCGGGCACCGAACTCGACGCCCTGCTCGCCGCCGCCAAAGCCTGGGTGCCGCATTTGGGGAAGCACGATTTTGCCCCGACGCTCAACGTCGCCCGAGGTCTCGCACGGGAGGCGGGTGTGACCGTGTTCGTCACGGATCGACGGACCGACGTGCCAGCCGGCGTCGAAATTCTTGCCGTCGGCCATCCGCTGGACAACTGCGGGTGGGTCGGCGTGAGCGTCAACGGCGACCGCTGGCGCGCGCTCGTGCAGAACCACTCCGCCACCTCGCAGACGCGCTCCTGGCACATCGAAACGGAAAGCGGGGCGAGCGCGGAAACTTCGCTGACGCTCGCCCCGGGGCAAATTCGTACGCTCGGCGGGACGCTCCCGGCGGGCAAGAACCGATGCGAACTCGTCTTGAGCAAAGACGGCTTCGCGCTCGACGACCGGCTGCCGTTGGTCCGCCCGGAACCCAAGCGCGTCGCGCTCGCCGTGAACGGCGATAAGTCGTGGGACGCTTTCTTCAACCATCTCACCGGCAGCCTGCCGGACGTGGACGTGGCGAGCGGAACCGCCCGCGCGGACATCCGGTTGGAAGCGCGGGCACCCGCACCGGCCGCCAACCCGGCGGAGGGGCGTGCCATCATTTTTCTGTCCGCTCCGAACAGCACGACCAACCTTGCCGGCGAACCGCTCGCGGAAAACAACCCGTTGACCGCCGGCCTTGTCTGGAACGGGCTGCTCTGTAAACAGACCGACCCTTTTATGCATCAGGACGGCGACGAAACGCTCGTGTGGCAGGGCGACCGGCCGTTGATCTTCCTGCGCGGCGGCCGGGCGGAACGCTCGCTCTATGTCAATTTCGACGTGCGGCAGTCCAACGCGGACCGGCTTCCGGCGTTCGTCGTGCTGCTCAATCGCTTTGTGGAATCGATTCGCGCGGAGAAAGTGTCGTTCGAGCGGCGCAACGTCGAGACAAACCAGGCGTTGGAAGTGGCGGGCGATCAGGCTGGCCCGCCGTTGGGTATGTCGGGCGGCGGGGATGCCTCGCGCGCACCGTTCTCGCCGGGGTTTTTCGAGGTGCGCCAAGGGGATCGTCCCTTGCTGGAGGGGGCGGCGCATTTTGCGGACGCACGGGAGTCAGATTTCAAGGCGGCGGAGACGTTCGATACGTTGGAGGGCAAGTCATCGCAGATGGCCGCGCGCAACAGCCGGGACGATTTTCTTTGGCCGGTACTGGCGTTGGCGCTCGGCGCGTTGTTTCTGGCGAACTGGGCGGCGACGGGTCGCGGACCTCGTGGCGTGAGGGGAGGGGTAGCGGGATGATCCGTTTTGCCGCGCCCGAATGGGCCTTGCTTGCGCTGTTGCTCGTTGTCGTGGCCGTCGCGTGGCGGCGATTGCAGTTGTGGCTGCCTTTGCGCGCGACCTGTCTCGGGTTGCTCGTGCTGGCGCTGATGCAACCGGAGATCCGTCGTCTCGGCAAGGGACTCGACCTGTGGACCGCTCGGCCTCGGCGGCGGACGGCATGACGGCGCGGCTGCCCGAATGGGAAAGCCTGCTCGAACGCTCGAAGGGACCGGAGGACCGGCTTTTCTACGTCGATTACGCGGACGTTCCGGTGGTGCGTGCCGAGGGCACGGGCGATTACTCCGAGAGCACCCAGGCGACGCGCACGCAACTGGCCCTGCGGCACGCGCTCTCGCACCTGGGAGGCGACCGCGCGGCGCGCATCCTGGCGCTGACCGACGGCTTCAGCACCGAGGGGCTCGGCGACATCGCCGAACGGCTGACTCGCCAGCGGGTCAGTCTCGATTATCGTCTCGTCGCGCCGCCGACCGCCACGGACTACGGCGTCACCGACCTGAGGTTGCCCGCGCGCGCGCAGCCGGGGGAGCCGTTCATCATCGAGGTCGATGTCGCCGGGACGCCGGACGCAACGGTGCCGTTCGTCATCACGCGCGACGGCAAACCGCTGAGCAACGGCAGCGTCGCGGTGCGCGGCGGCAAGG
>CALMVM010000633.1:5785-6052 GCA_937873255.1 uncultured Verrucomicrobiota bacterium
ATCGAGGTCGTCGCCGGTCCGAGGCTGCTGCTGGTCACGAATTATCCCGATGACCCGGTGGCGGGCATCCTGCGCAAACAGGGCTTCGACGTGCAGACGGTGACAGACCTTTCCTCGCTCAACGCCGGTGCCCTCACGGGCACGCGCGCGGTGATCCTCAACAACGTGCCGGCGTTCAAGCTGCCGGCCGAATTCCTCTACGCGCTCGACGTGTACGTGCAGACGCAGGGCGGGGGATTGATGATGGCGGGGGGCAAGAATTCGTTC
>CALMVM010000634.1 GCA_937873255.1 uncultured Verrucomicrobiota bacterium
GCGGCGGGCGGGCGCGTGCGCATTTCCTCCCGCGCCTTCAGGAAGGCTTTGCGGCGTTCCTGCATCTGCTGACTGAGCGTCGCCCCGGGATCGACGTCCTGCGCGCGGCCCGGCGCGGCGAACGCCGTGACGGCGAGCACGAACGCCAGGACTTTCGCGCCGGTGGAGGAAGGGAACATGGCAGGCACAAGGAAGCTCAACCCGCCGCCGGCGTGGGATCGGTCGGGGGCAGTGCGGATTGATCCCCGTCACCCGCGAGCGGATGGTGGCCGGAATGTGCCCACGGGCGGGTCGGCCACTTGCGCACGAGCACGGCGTTGAGCCGGCCGCCGAGCAAGAGTAAAAGGCAGGTCAACCACGTCCACGTCAACAGCACGATCAGGTTCGCGTAGGTCTGGTAGGTTTCCTGGTACTTCGGGCCGCGTTCCTTGACGTAGAAACCGAAGATCGCCGTCGCCACCAGCCAGCTCACCGCGAAAAACACCGACCCCGGCAAAGCCTGCCGCACGGTCTGGTAAACTTCCGGCGTCAGCAGGTACAGCGACAGCGCGAGGATCATCAGCGCGCAGATGATGACCGGGTATTTCCAGAACGTCACGATGGCCTGGAGGTCGAACCCCAGGTGGTACGTGCGCTGGATCACGCCGGCCAGACGCTCGCCGAAGATGATGGCGCTGACGCTGAACTGGATCGTCAGGCCGAACCAGAACAGCAGCACGAGCGCGATGATCCAACGGTTCCACCACGAACGCTTCGGGTCCGGGATGCCGAGGCAGTGGTTGAGCGTGCGCGAGACGGTGTTGATCAAATTCACGCCCAGATAGATCGCCAGCGGCACGCCGAGGATGGCGACCCAGCTCGTCGAGCCGGAAATGACCAGCGTGACGACCTGCTGCTGGATCACGTCGCGCGAGATTTCCGGCAGGAAACCCTTCACCAATTCGGTGATGTGGTGGAGCAGCGTCGGGTCCGTGCCGAACAGCGACAGCGCCGCCGACAACAGGAACAATCCGGGCGCGACGATGATGAAGATGAGGTCGTAGGCCATCATCGCCGCCAGGCCGGTGGTGTTGTCCACGTAGGCTTCCACCAGCCAGCGGCACATCAGGCGCCAGTACCAGACGAAGATTTTCATCACGGGAGTCCTTGCATGAAACGAAATCGTGGATTGCCTTTCGAGCGTAAAGTTGCCCATCTTTCACTCCATGGCGAACCGCCGCAAAATTTTCGTGTGCTCGGCGGGCTTCGGCGAGGGCCACAACACGGCGGCACGCAACCTTTGCACGGCGCTCAACGAGATCGGCGGCGACCGGGTGGACGCGGAGTTTTTCGACGTGCTCGGGCAGTGCCGGCCGCGCGCCTACGAGAAGTTGCGGCGGGGGTACGTCACGGTGATGAACCGTGCGCCGTGGCTGTGGTCGGCGATGTATCGGGTGTTCGATTCCAACGGGCCGTCGGGTCCGTTCATGGCGCTGCTCGCGCCGGAGCGGAGGGAGTTCGAGCGCCGGCTCGCCGAGGACAGGCCGGTGGCCGTCGTGTCGGCCTATCCGATGTACGGATATTTGCTCGATCACATCGCGCGGCACGGGGGGCCGAAAGATTTCCTGCGGGTGACGGTGGTCACGGATTCGATCTCCATCAACTCGATCTGGCACCGGTGCGGCAGTGACTACTATTGCGTGCCCAACGAGGAAACCGCCGAGGTCATGCGTCAGGCGGGGGTCGCGTCCGACAAGCTGCGCGTGCTCGGGTTCCCCGTGGAGCCGAGGTTTGCCGACGCGGGAGCGATGCCGGAGCGGCCCGAAGTGGACGGCCCCGAGGGCCGGCGCGTGCTCTACATGATCAACGCCGGCCGCCGCGCCGCGCCGGAGACGGTCAAACGCCTGCTGGCCCTGGACGTGGCGTTGACGATTACCGTCGGGCGCGACCAGGAGATGAAGGCCACCGTCGAACGTCTGATCACCGAGCGCAGACCCCGGCCGCGGCCCGTGAAGATCATCGGTTGGACGCGCGAGGTGCCGGAATTGATGATCGTCAGCCAGATCGCGCCGGGCCAAGAGGAGGGGAACGCGCAATTGCTCGTGCAAAACAACGCCGGCCGCCTCGGACTCGATCCCGGGCAGATTGCGGGGGCGGTAGAGGAGGCGTTCGCCGACGGGTCGCGGGTGTATCGGGAGTGGTCCGCGAACATCGCCAAGCTGAGCCGGCCCGACGCGGCGCGGGACAACGCGCGGTTCATTTTGGAGCGGGCGTTCGCCGTGCCAACGCCGTAGGCGTTTCGTTCTGGCAACAGGTAGGGGTGGTTCTCCGGGCCGTCCATAGAGTGGCTTGAGCGCGCAGCGAGCGTCTGCCGGAAAATCTACGGACGGCTCGGAGAGCCATTCCTACCTTTTTGACGAACGCCTGCGGCGTTAGCTCTTCGCCGCCGGCGAGGGCGACGGGGCGGGGGGCGGCGCGGCCTTCGTATCCGTGATCTTCTTCGTGATCGCGGCGGCGTCCGGGTTCTTCGGGTCGAGTTCCATCGCCTTTTGCCAGGAGCCGACCGCCTTGGCAGTGTCGTTGAGCTTCAGATACGTGTCGCCCAGGTGCTCGTACACAATCGCATCCTCGGGCTTGAGTTTTTCCACCGCCTGCTGCAACTGCCCGAGCGCCTCGTCGAAACGATTCGTCTTGTAATAATACCACCCGAGGCTGTCCAGGTACGCACCATTGTCGGGTTCGATCTCCAACGCCTTCTTAATTAACTCGCCGCCTTCCTCGATGTTCGTGTCGTGGTCCACCCACATGAACCCCAGGTAGTTGCTCGCGTTGGCGATCTGCCGGGGATCGTCCTCCATCGTGAGCGACTTCTTCAACAACGTCGCCGCCCGGTCATACAACCCGGATTGCTCCGCCGACACGCCGAAGTTGAAATAAAACTGACTGTCGAGCAGGCCGGAACCACTCGTGTGCATCGCCTCGGCTTCCGTCTGCTCGTACATCGCCAGCGCCTGTTGGTGCTGCTTGGCTTCCTCCAAGGAAATCGCCAACAGGAACGTGAAACCGGGCACGTCCGGGAACCGTTTCCGGGCCTCGTTGAGGATCGTCACCGCCCGGTCGGGCTTTTTCAGCATCAAGAGCCGCTTGGCGAGACTCTCGTAGGTGCCGGGCTCGTTGGGACTGATGAGCAGGCTCTGCTCGTAATCGGCCGCCGCCTTTTCCATCTGGCCGGCGGCCTCGTAGATTTTCGCCAGCGTCTCGTAGGCGTGCGGCTGCACCGGGTTGACCTTGATGAGGTCTTCGAGCGTCGCGGCGGCTTTTTCCGACTCGTTGGTTCCCAGGTAGCAGCGGGCGAGGTTCTCGCGCGCGGCGTTCTGACCGGGGTCGATGTCGATGATGCGCTTGTAGAGCGGGATCGCCTCGGCGAGTTGCTGCGTGGCGACGAAGAAATCGGCGATCTTGCCAATGATCTCGACCTCGTTGTTGCCGTACGCGAGCGCCTTCTGGAAAATCGCGGTGGTCTTCTTCAGGTCGTCGGTGTTCTTGCCGGGATCGTCCGCGAGGAAAACGTCGGCGTACAGCGCCCCGAGCCGCAGCCAGAACATCGCGTCCTTCGTTTCCGCCTTGGCGGCGCGGTCGAGCAGAGCGGGGATTTTTTGCGCCGCCCCGGTCGCCTTGTAGAGATCGCGCAAGTACTCGTAGCAGGAGATGTTGGCCGGATCGAGTTCGAGGGCTTCCTGCGAATATTTCAGTGCGAGATCAACCTTGTTGAGGTTGTTGTAATAAATGTTCGCCAGCGCGAGACGGGGCCGGGCCTGTTTCGGCGCGGCCTTGACCGTTTCCTTCAAGAGGTCAATCGCCCCGGGAGTGTCGCCGTGGCGTAGATGATCCCACGCGACCTTGATGGAGAGCTCGACGTTGGCGGGATCGAGCGCGAGCGCCTTCTGGTATTCGCCCGCCGCCCGGTCGGAATCCGACACCTCCTCCAGAAGCATGCCGTTCATGAAATGCGCGTTGGCCTCGGCCCGGTGTTCGCTCTCGGGATTGAGCAGCAGGTCTTTCGCCGGCGGGCGGTAAACGTCGTCGTAAACGACGGCCAGTTCCGGCTTCGCGCCAGCGGCGGGCGTGGACTCGGGCGTGTTGGCGGCCTGCGCGGGGTTCCGGCGCGAGGGCTGCTTGTTGGGCGCGGGCGTGGCGCCTGGGGCGGTCGCCGATGCGCGGGGCAAAACTGCGGGGCCGACCGTCAACGCGAGGAACGCCGTCAAACGGGCCATCCGCCGCCAGCCCAACGGACTGCCGGCTCTCCCTGCGGATCGCTTCCGCCCTGCGCCGGGCATCGTCACGCGCATGGCCCCGATTGTAGCGGTCTAGCTCTTGTAGCGCAACCGCTTCTTGTGGCGGTTTTCCTTCATGCGCTTGCGGCGCTTGTGCTTGGAAATCTTCGCTTTTCTTCTTTTCTTCAGTGAGCCCATAAACAAACGGATGCCGGACAGGACCAATCTTTCAATAAACGACCTTGTTCAGCGGGTATTCAATGATGCCTTCGGCACCGAGTAACTTCAGTTGTGGAATGATGTCGCGGACCACCGTTTCGTCGATGATCGTCTCGACGGCCACCCAGTCGGGTTGCGCCAGCGGGGAGACGGTCGGTTCGCGGAGGGACGGTAGGGCGGTAAGGAGCTTTTGCAAATCGTTTTTCGGAAAGTTCATCTTGAGCCCCACCTTGTCGCGGGCGGCCAGCGCGCCCTGGAGCAAAATGTGCAGGCGCGAGAGTTTATCTCGCTTCCACGGGTCGCTCCATGCCGCGCGGTTGGCGATCAACTGCGGGTAGGACTCCATCAGCGTGGCGACGACGCGCAAATTATTGGCGCGCAGGGACGAACCGGTCTCGGTGATGTCCACGATGGCGTCGACCAGGTCGGGCACCTTCACCTCCGTCGCGCCCCAACTGAACTCCACCTGCGCGGTCACGCCCTGGCGTTCCAGATAACGGCGGGTCAGCCCGACCGCTTCCGTGGCGATGCGTTTGCCGGTGAGGTCCTGCACCGTGCGAAACGGCGACGCCTCCGGCACGGCCAGCACCCAACGCGTCGGCGCGGTGCTCGCCTTGCTGAAACGCAAATCCCCGAGCACCTCGACCGACGAGCCGTTTTCCTCGATCCAGTCGCGTCCGGTCAACCCCGCATCGAGGTAGCCCTCCTCCACGTAGCGGCTGATCTCCTGCGCGCGCAGCAGACGCAGGTTGATCTCCGGGTCGTCGATGGAGGGCTTGTACGAACGACTGACCCCGCCGATCTGGTAGCCGGCCTTCGCAAACAGCGCGAGCGTGGGCTCCTGCAAACTGCCGCTCGGCAAGCCGATGCGCAGGGGGGCGGAGGGATGGAGTTCGGGTGATATGCTCACGAGGAAACTGCGGGGCAGGGAACGTGGACGCTGCCGCCCCAATGTAAAGTGACTTTTGCGTGGGGTCCGGTCCAGGAGACGTTTTGCGTTTTCAATGAGCCGCTTCCGAGTATCCTTCCTTTATATCTATGTCCATGTTGAACCACGAACTGCTCGCCAAAGCCGCCACCGTCTCGCGTGGCTTGACCATCGACGCCGTCGAAGCCAGCCAGAGCGGCCACCTCGGGCTTCCGCTCGGCTGCGCGGAGATCGGCGCGGTGCTTTTCGGGCACTCGCTCCACTACTGCCCGGACCATCCCGAGTGGCTCAACCGCGACCGCTTCGTGCTCTCGGCGGGGCACGGCAGCATGTTCCTGTATAGCTGGCTGTTCCTGTCGGGCTACCCGGACATGACGCTGGACGAGATCAAGAACTTCCGCCAACTCGGCAGCAAGACGCCCGGCCACCCGGAGTTGACCCACGCGCCCAGCGGCGTCGAGACGACCACCGGCCCGCTCGGCCAAGGCGTCGCCAACGCTGTCGGCATGGCGCTCGCCGGGAAGATGGCCGAGGCGCGTTTCAACACGAAGGACCACGCGATTTTTGACCATCACGTCGTCGTGCTCGCGGGCGACGGCTGCATGCAGGAAGGCGTAGCGATGGAGGCGCTGGAATTCTGCGGCCACCAGAAGCTCGACAACTTGATCCTCATCTACGACTCCAACGCCGTGACGCTCGACGCGATGGCGAAGGTCTCGCAGAGCGAGAACACCGCCGAACGCCTTGATGCGATGGGCTTCGACGTGCTGACGGTCGACGGCAACGACATGGACGCGTTCCTCGACGCCTACAACCGCGCGAAGGAAGCCGGCAGCGGCAAGCCGCAGGCAATCATCGCCAAGACGCTCATCGGCAAGGGCATCCCTGAAGTGCAGGGCACACAGAACGCGCACGGCGAGGGAGGAGCGAAGTTCGGCGACGCCGCGCGCAAGGGCCTCGGACTGCCGGATGAGCATTATTACGTGTTCCCTGAGGTGACGGAATATTTCGCCAACCTCAAAAAGGAGCACGACGCGAAGTTTTCCAAGTGGGTCGAGAAATTCGACGCCTGGAAGGCCGCGAACCCGAAGCTCGCCGACGAACTCGCCGTGACCAGCGCGTTCAGCCATACCTTGGGTAAAGACACGAAGCAGAAGACGCCGGGGGTCGGCGAACTTTTCAAGGTGATCCCCGAGTTCCCGGCGGACACCAAAGTCTCCACGCGCATCGCCGGTCAAACCGTGCTCCAACCGCTCGCCAAGCTGAACCCTCTGCTGATCGGCGGCAGCGCGGACTTGTACGGCTCGACGCTGAATTACATCGGCGATCTGAAAGCGCGCGACGACGATTTTTCGCCCGCCAACCGCACCGGCCGCAACATCCCCTTCGGCATCCGCGAGCACGGGATGTGTTCGATCCTCAACGGCGTCGCGGCACACGGGGTTTTCCGGCCGAGCGGGGCGACGTTCCTGGTGTTCGCGGACTATTGCCGCGCGGCGATCCGGCTGGCGGCGTTGTCGCACCTGCCGACCCTTTTCGTCTTCACGCACGACAGCGTCGGCGTCGGCGAGGATGGCCCGACGCACCAGCCCATCGAGACGATCCCGGGCCTGCGCGTCATCCCGAACCTCGATGTGGTCCGGCCCGCCGACCCGGAGGAAACTGCCGGGGCCTGGGTTGCCGCGCTGGACCGTACGGACGGGCCGACGCTGCTGGCGTTGAGCCGCCAAGGCGTGCCGTTGTTGACCGGCATTCCGGTCAAAACCCGTCGTGAAGGCGTGCTTAAGGGCGGTTACATCGCCAAGAAAGAAACCGGCACACTCGAATATATTCTCCTGAGCGCGGGCAGCGAACTCCAGCACGCGATGAAAGCCGCCGAGACGCTCGGTGCCGGCACGCGCGTGGTGAGCATGCCGTGTTTCGAGCGATTCGACCGTCAGGAGCAAGCCTATAAGGACGAGGTCCTCCCGAAATCCTGCCGCGCCCGCGTCGCCATCGAGGCGAGCGTTCCCGTGACCTGGGCGCAATACGTCGGCCTGGACGGCGCGGTAGTGGGTATTAATCGTTTCGGCCTGAGCGCGCCCGGCGGCACGGTGATGAAGGAACTCGGCATGACGGCCGAGAACGTCGTCGAGGCTGCGAAGAAGCTGAAGGTCGATTGACATGCCCGCACGCAAGCCCACCCGCTTCACCGCGCCAGCCGTTTGCCCGGTGTGCGGGGAGGACGTGCCGCGCAACGCGCTCGCCTGCCCGGAGTGCGGAGCGGACGAACGTTCCGGCTGGCGGGAGAACGCGCAGGATTACGACGGCGTCGGACTGCCCGACGAATTCGATTACGATGAGTTCGTCCGCGATGAATTCGGCTCGCGGGTCAAGCCGAAGGGGATTTCCCTACTCTGGTGGCTCGCGGCCATCGCGGTGATCGGCGCGCTCGTTTTTGGCGTCGTCCATCGCGGCGGGCTGTAGTCGGGAATTTTAACCGATGCTCTCGCTCGCATCCGCCTACGCCGGGATCGGATTCTTCTTTTCCGAGGCCGGCCTCGCCATCTGGCGGCGGGCCACCGCGAAATCCGGGGCCCAGGAACGCGACGCGGGTTCGCTGCGGCTGCTCTGGATCGTCAACGTCCTGTCCATTGTCACTGGAGTCATGTTGTCTGCCCACGGCATCGGGCCACGACTGCCCGGCGGCATCCCTTGGGAAGCGACGGGTCTCGGCGTGTTCTCTGTCGGGACGATCCTGCGTTGGTGGGCGATCTGTCACCTCGGCCGCTTTTTCACGGTCAACGTCGCCGTCGCCGCCGACCACCGCGTGATCGACACGGGACCCTACCGCTTCGTCCGACACCCGTCCTACAGCGGGCTGCTGCTGCAATTCGCCGGCCTCGGACTGACCCTCGGCACGTGGCTGTCTTTTCTCGTGGTGGCAATCCCCCCGACCTTGGCGATTCTTTACCGCATCCGCATCGAGGAATCCGCGTTGCGGGCGCACCTGCCGGCCTACGCGGCGTACATGGACCGCACGAAAAAAATCGTGCCGCTGTTGTTCTGACCACCCCCCGGGGCGGCCGTCAAAACAGCGGCACGACGATCAACCGTTCCTCAATTGGCGCACGGGTACTTCAGCGGATTCCGCTCACGGTCACGCCGGGCACGGAACGCAGCGAATCGCCGACGTTGTTCGTGCTGCGCAGGCGCTGGTCGTTCTTGTCGTAGATGAACGTGCTGTCCGACCGGTCGGTCGTATACGCCCTGCGATGGTAGGTCTGCGGGATCTGGCTGCCGGTGGGCACGCGGGTCTCCTGCCCGTTCGCGCCGCCAACCTGCCCGCCGTCCGCGCTGGTGGAATGGCGTCCGTCGCGGGTGGGGATCTGGCCCGTGCGGTCGGCCTTGGCCGGGGTCACGCTGTCATCGTCCGCACGCTTCTCGGTGTGGGCGTGACGTTTGCGTTTCGGTTCATTGGCCCGGGCGGCAGTCGCTGTGAACAAAAGAGCGGCCCCGACACCCAACACGGCACATTGGCGAAGGAAATTCGTTTTCATAGGGATGTGTTTCTTTGGATTCTTACCCACGCGAAACATAGCACGGGCGGACCCGAAAGTCAGGTCAATATCAAGTTCGTGCCGGTGCCGCCCGCCGGCCTGTATATTCGGCGAAACCGGAGCGAAATTTCGCCGGTCAGCCGGCGCTAAAATCCCATTCCGGGCAAGCCCATGCCGCCGAGGCCGGCGGTGAGTTTGCCCATCTCGGACTCCGCCATCTTCTTGCCCTCGTCGATGGCCTGCTTGACGCCGCTCAACACGAGGTCTTCGAGCATTTCCACATCCTCGGGGTCCACGACATCCTTGGAAATCTTGATGCTCACCACGTCGCCCGCGCCGGTGGCCACGACCGTCACCTTGCCGCCGCCGACGGACGCGCTGACGGTTTTTTGCGCGAGGTCGGTCTGCATCTTGGCAGCGTCGGCCTGCATCTTCTGCGCCTGCTTGAGCATCTTGTTGAAATTCATAGAATCGGGGTCGGGTTGGAGGATAGTTGGTGAATCAGGACGGACCTTCCACGGAACGGATTTCGCCCGCGAAAATTTTGAGCGCTTTCTGGATCAACGGATCGCTCGTGAAGGGGTCCGCGCCCTCTGCAACAGCGGTGTTGGCGTCGGACGCGGGGGCATTCGGTGAAGCCGTGCCGGCTGCCGCGTGCGCCTCGGGGGGGCGATTTACTACGGTGGGAGGCTGGCCGTTCGATGCAGGCGGTGGATCGCCGGGTTCGCCGAGTTCGAGCTTCAGGTTGATCGTCTGGCCGGCCAGCTTGGCGAGCAGGCTTTCGAGGAATTTTTTCGTGTTCGCCTTGTTGAGCGACTCGACGCTCATTTTCTGGTCGCTCGGGAAGCCGACGCGCAGCGTGTTGCCATCCATGGCGAGGGGCCGTCCCATTTGCACCCAGGCGGTGATGAGCGGACGCTGAGACTTGATCTCCTGGATCATGCCTTGCCAGAGCCCCGCGCCGTCGAGGTCGGACGGAGGGGCGACGGCCGTCGGGGGTGCCGGGTCGACCGGTTTCGGTGCGGGTGTCGGACGGACTTCCGTCGGAGGCGGAGCGACGACCGGCTGGGGCTTCTCGGGCGCAACGGTGTTCTGCCCGAGGGAACGCTTCAAACTCGCCCAATCAGCCGCGCGGGCGGATTCCGCAGGCTGCGCCGCGACGACGGGAGCGAGTTCCGCAGGCTTCGCCGCAACTGCAATTGGCCGCTCGACGCGCGCTTCCGGCGGACGGGCGGCGGGAGGCTTGCCGTTCGACACGGCGGCGGGTTCGGCCTCGCGGAGATTGGCGAGGGTGTCGATCACCTCGGAAAGCGTGCTCTGGCCGAGGCTCTGGATCGCCTTGATGAGCGCGATCTCGAAATGCAGCTTCTTGTTGGGAGCCCATTTCATGCGGCCTTCCGCCGCGCCGAAGCCGTCGATGAGTTCGAGCAGGCGCTCCGTGGAAACCAGCGGGGACTGCACCTTGAACGCCTCGATCTGCGCGGGCGCTTTTTCCGAGACGGTGCCTTCGGGATTGACCTGGAAAACCAGCAGGTCGCGCAGGTGGGCGATGAGTTCCGACAAAAGCCGCAGGAGGTCCTTGCCGCCTTCCGATTGCGCGTCGAGCACCGCGAGGGCGTCGGCCGTGCGTTGGCCGATGACGTGCCCGGCCAGCCCGCCGACGGTTTCGGGCGCGGTGAAGCCGAAAATCCCGAGCACGTCGTCGAGCCGGATCGTTTCGCCGCAAAACGCCACGAGCTGATCGAGCATCGATTCCGCGTCGCGCAACCCACCCTCGGCGCCACGCGCGATGGCGTCGGCGGCATCGTCGGCGAGGTCGATCTTTTCGTTGTGCGCGATCTTCTGGAGATGCGCGGCGATGAGCGGGGCGGGGATGCGCCGCAGGTCGAAACGCTGGCAGCGGCTCAGGATCGTCGGCAGCACCTTCTGCGGCTCGGTCGTGGCGAAGACGAATTTGACGTGCTCGGGCGGTTCTTCGAGCGTCTTGAGCAGCGCGTTGAACGCCGCCGAGGTCAACATGTGGACCTCGTCGATGATGTAAATCTTGTATTTCCCGTGCGCCGGGGCGTAGCGGACGTTGTCGCGCAGTTCGCGCACCTGCTCGACGCCGGTGTTGCTCGCGCCGTCGATCTCCAGCACGTCGAGGCTCGTGCCGGCGGCGATCTCCTTGCACGCGTCGCAGACGCCGCACGGCTCGGTCGTCGGCGCTTTGACGCAGCAAAGCGCCTTGGCGAGGATGCGCGCGGTCGAAGTCTTGCCCGTGCCGCGCGGACCGACGAAAAGGTACGCGTGCGCGAGCCGGTTCTGCGCGATGGCGTTCTTGAGCGTGCGGGTGATGTGGTCCTGGCCCACCACGTCGTCGAACGTCTGCGGACGGTATTTGCGCGCGAAAACCTGATAACTCACAGACAGGAC
>CALMVM010000635.1:0-2550 GCA_937873255.1 uncultured Verrucomicrobiota bacterium
CGCTTGTACGAACTGTCGAACTCCGTGCCGTTGATGAGTGTGCCACGGTAGTTCACCGTGATGGTGTCGGTCGCCTTCGGGGTCGCGCCGGTGCCTTCGGTGAGGACTTTGTATTGGAGCCCGTCGGGCAGGACGGTCACGCCCGGCTTGGACTTGTTTTCGTCGAGGAATTTCTTGCCCTCCGCCTCGTTGCCCGCGCTCGCGGCTTTGCGGGCCTCCTGCATCTTCGCCATCTGGACCTGTCGTTTTGCCTGCTGGCTTTGTTGCAGCGCGGTCATGGTCGCCGTGATCTCCTCGGGGGTCATTTGCAGGGTCGCGCCCGTGCCCGCGTCGCGGATGCCGGCGGCGAGGAACTGCGGGTCGATCTCGATGTCCTGCTTCTTGAGCGTGCGGACCACGTCGAGGCCGATGGCGTAGCTGATTTTTTGCTGCTCGGTGGTGGGTTTGGCGTCCTCTGCATGCAGAGGCGCGCCGAAGCTCAGAACCGCGAGCGCGAGGACGGAAGGGACAAAGAATTTCATGGGATAAGGAAGGGCTCGCCGCGTCGTGCGGACGAGCCCCTACTGAGCCACGCCCGGACGGATTGTCAAAGTTGCGCCGCTGCCCCGGCTCGCGGAAGCTGACGCGCCCGATGGCCGAACCTTCTCAACCGGACGACCGCCGCGCGACCGCCGCCGCCACCCCGCCGGCCACCGGGCAGGCGGCGCGACGCCGGGGATTCACGCTGTTGGAATTATTGGTGGTCATCGCCATCGTGGCGGTGCTCGCGGGCGTGGCCTTGCCGGTGTTGTCCAGCACGCGGGAGAGCGGCCGGACCGCGCAGTGCGTCGGCAATTTGCGCCAGATTTTTAGCGCTCTGAGCCTCTACGCGCAGGATCACACCAACCACCTGCCGCAACGATATTCTTATCTGGACGCCACCGGCCAGAAGATCGGCTATTGCGAGGTCATTCTTCCCTACGTTGACCCGGGCCGAACACCAGCCAACTCGGACCTGGCCAAAAAACTCTTCACCTGCCCCTCCCAAAAAACCAGGAATTACCCGGCTGACCCGGGCTACGGCATGAATCACTTTTACGACAATGCGAGCCTGGGCACCGTCTCACCCGCCGCGCAGACGATCCTGCTGGCGGAGTCCGCCGGACTCACCGGCTTCGGCAACCGGAATGCAGACCGCGACAATACACAGGGGACCACCGGCAAGCTCGACGACACCCGGCACCGTGGGAAGGCGAACTACACTTTTTTCGACGGCCACATCGAACTGCTGGATTATCGCCGAACCCGACAGCCATTGACCGGCTCGGCCACCGACCAGTGGGGCACCGACGCCGGCCTCAGCCTGCCAATCGTTGCGACGCCGTGATGAGACGCGCAGGCAAACTCCCCGCCGCAGGCGCCGTCATAAGGTAGGGATGGCTCTCCGAGCCGTCCGTAGTTTTTTCGGGAAAGTCTCGCTGCGATGACGCCTGGCCAGGGGAAAAAGTAAATTGCCTTTGAGGAAGCCCACCACGGCGGACACCGCCGACTTCGGCGGCACGCTCAGGAGCATGTGCACGTGGTCGGCCAAGAGGTGACCTTCTTCGATCCCACACTCCTTCTGCTTGGTGGTGTGACTCAAACTGCGGTGTTCTTCCATGGGTTCTTACGGGTGGTGCGCTTTGGTCGGCTCACCGCCCCACCCCATGGAAGTCCGCTGCAAAGGTCAAACTTCGAGAGCCGCCCCGGCAGGGTCAGGGGGAACTCCTATCAAGCATTAAGAAACGGCTCGGAAACCTATCAGGATCTTGTTGGATGAAAGGCAGCCTGTGGGCGCGCCTACCCCAGCACCGGCCGTTGCTCGCCCCCCAACAAACTCGGCGTTTCGTCCGCATCCGGCTGGCCACCCTCAACCGGTTGATTGCTACTCACGCCGACTTCGCCCGTCGCACCTCGCGGCCGGATCGTCAGTTCCCCCTGGAAACATCCTCCTTTTTCCACCGTGAACCCCGTCGCGTCCACCGGACCGTCCAGCGAACCCGACTTGAAGATCGTCACGAAACTATCTGAAAAGATTACTCATACGACCTCTACGTTGATCTCCACGCTCGATGCCCGCACGGCTCGCGAAAACGTCACCTCCGAGCCTTTTTCCACGATCAACTGTCCGGCTTCGAGACTCCCGTAAAGCCGCCCTTGCACGCGGATCGTCACCTTGCCCGCGCAGGTCAGGTTGCCGCGCATCTTGCCGTGGATCGTCGCGTGTTCGCAGATGATCTTGCTGCTACTCAGGTCCCCTTTCGACGCGAGGTAGAGCGTGCCGCGCGTCTTGATGTTGCGGCTGAAACTGCCGCTGATCTTGTAATCCTGGAGGTCGATGTAAGCCCCGCACGCCTTGCAAGTCGTGGACTGCGCCGAACTGCTGATCTCGTGCCACCCGCTGCACTCGAAGCAATGCGCCGTGCGCGTCTTGGGCTTGCTGCTGAGAAACCCGCCCAGCATCTCGCGCAACCCGCCGGCGGGAGGCGCGGTGGTCGGCGCGCTTGCCGGGCGCGCCGGTTCACGCGGGAC
>CALMVM010000635.1:2560-3525 GCA_937873255.1 uncultured Verrucomicrobiota bacterium
GTCGCGGGCAGGGCGGAAACTCCCGACGACCATTTGGAAGCGGTTGCCGCCGCGCCGCCGGCCTGGGTGCCGCCTTTCGCCAACGCGGACGGCGTGATGGCAAAATACTCGCTGCACTTCCGGCAGAAAGTCGATTTCGCCATGCCCGGCTCCTGCTGTTCCGCACTGCAATGCGGACAGCGGACCGTGACTTTCTGGATGGCTTTGGACACGGGGATCGACGCCACGCGGCACGGACCGTCAAGCAGGCTGTTCTCCTAACCAACACCTTTCACGCTTCCCGGCAGGAAGAATTGTCTGGACCCCGCGACGGCGCGTGAGACCGCCGCAGGGATCATGAAACCGTGGACGCCGCTTCAGCGTCCGCCGGTGAGCGTCGCATCGCTGCCGGGCGCTGCCTTGGCTGGACCGTTCTTGCCGGTCGTGACCTCGGACTTACCCACGAACGTGGCACCTTCCTCGATGACGAGGCGCGCCGCCTTCAGGTCGCCGACCAGATGCGCGCGGGCCTTCAGTTCGCAACGCTCGCCGACGGTGATGTTGCCGTTGACCTTGCCGAGCACGGTCACGCTCTTGGTCTTGATCTCGCCGCGGATGTCCGCGTTTTCGCCCACCGTGAGTACGCCGTCGCTGCTGATCTCACCTTCGATCTTGCCGTCGATGATCAACTCGTTGGTGAACTTGATGTTTCCTTTGATCTCAACGTCTTTGGAGAGGATATTTTTGTGCGGATTCTCGGGCATAACGGGCGCTCTTTCAGGTACTTTGGGTTTATCGTAATTCAACGCGCCCCGGGGCTGGAAGGCCGGTGCGGGCGTGGGAGTCTCTTCCACAAAAGTCGGTTCGACCGGTGCAAGGTCCACGCTCGTTTCGTACGCCGCGTCCGGTTCGGGTTCGGCGAGGTAATCGGCCGCGAGCGGTTCGGGTTCGACGACGGCAGCGGGCTCCGGCGCGGGCGGCGGGGC
>CALMVM010000636.1 GCA_937873255.1 uncultured Verrucomicrobiota bacterium
TCGTGGCAAGATGCAGCGCCGCGTCGTCGTCCATCCGCACGCGGTGCGAGCCGAGACCGCGTTCGGGGTCGCGGAGCGCATTTTCAATCAGGCGGACGAGGTGGGCGGGCGTCAGCGGCTCCAGTTGGAAAACCTGCGAGCGGCTGACGAGCGGGCCATTGACGGCGAAGAATGGGTTCTCCGTGGTCGCCCCGAGCAACCGGACCGTGCCGCGCTCCACGTCGGGCAACAGCGCGTCCTGCTGGGCACGATTGAACCGATGGATCTCGTCGATGAACAGGATCGTGCGCGCGTCGGGATTGAGCTTCAGACGGTTGTCGGCCGTGGCGATCACGCGTCGGATGTCGCTGACCGTGCTCTCGACGCCGCTCAACCGCTCGAACTTCGCCTTCGTGACCCGCGCGATGACTTCCGCCAAGCTGGTCTTGCCCGTGCCAGGCGGGCCGTGGAAAATCGCGGAGTAGAGTCGGTCGGCCTCAATGGCCCGGCGCAGAAGTTTGCCCGGAGCGAGGAGATGTTCCTGCCCGACGTATTCGTCCAAGGTGCGCGGACGCATGCGCGTGGAAAGTGGTGCCTGGGCATTGACCGCGCCCTCGTCGGAACGGGCCGGGTCGGCAAAAAGATCGCGGGTCTCCACAACGAATTCGCCGCAGGCTACACCCGCCGGCAGCTTTTGGCATCAACGATCCGTCGCCGGCCGCAGAGTGGCCGGGTCAACACCCGCCTCGCGCAAAGCCCGCAGACTGTGCGCGCCCGAGCGTTTCGCCAGCCGCTGCCCGGCGGCGTCGAGCACCAGCGGGCAGTGGAAAAAGGCGGGCGCGCGAAATCCCAGCGCGCGGTAAATCAGAATCTGCTGCGCCGTCGAGGGCAGGAGGTCTGCTCCTCGCACGACCTCGGTGATTCCCATCGCTGCGTCGTCCGTCACCACCGCCAACTGGTACGCGGGCACACCGTCCTTCCGCCAGACGATGAAGTCGCCGAAATCCATGCCCGCCACGAACCGTTGTGGACCCGCCGCGCCATCGTGGAACACGACAGCCTCGTCCGTGGGAGTGCGAAAACGCCAATTCACATCCGTCGGGAGGCTTTCGACAAATGGGACCGGCTGATCGGGGCGGCATGTCCCCGGGTAATTCGCCTCGTGCTCCCCGGCGTGAGGCGCGCCGAGCGCGCGTGCCACGTCGCGTCTCGTACAGCGGCAAGGGTAGATCGCGCCGGTCGCGGCCAACTGCCGCCAAACTTTCTCGTAGAAGGCGGTCCGCTCGCTCTGAACGTAAGGCCAGAGCCCACCGCCGACATCCGGGCCTTCATTCCACGTGAGGCCGTACCAACGCATATCCTCCCGCAGGGCGTCGGCATATTTCGGCTTGCAGCGTTCGCGGTCAAGATCCTCGATCCGCAACACAAGAGATCCATCGCGTGCTTGGCATCGTGCCTGCGCCGTCCAAAACGTCGCCGCGTGCCCCAAGTGCAAATAGCCGGTCGGGGAGGGGGCAATCCGCCCGCGATAGGTCGGGTTGTCCGGCACGCGGAACAGCGTCTCTACTCCGAGGGGATAACGAAAGCGATTTCGCGGCTGCCGGTCTTGCGCACGCCGGGTCCGTAAGTGTGTTGAGCCCAGCCGTTGAGGTCATCCTCACTGCCGCGACCGCTGAACATCACCACGCCGTCCACCCGGACGACGGCAGCCGTCACGACGGGATCATCGCTCCAATCGGAGATGTTGAACACGTATCGGCCCGCGCCGTCGAACGGCACGCTCACCCGCCACGGATGATCGGGCGTGACCTTGTGCGACCCGGCGGAATCACCGTCGCGGCTGGTCAATTTCGTGACGGTCGCCGTGCTCGGCAGCTTGAAACTCAACTCGGCGCTTCCGACCGACACTTTCTCGCCGCGCGGCGCGCGTCCGAAATACGCCTGCACGGAGCCCTTCGACACCGCGAGTTCGATCTCGACGACGTGCTGCCCAGCCTGACGCTCCACCACCACCGGCGTCGGCTGCGCGGGTTGCACCGTGACCGTCGTCCCGTTGGCCGGAGTGGGCTGGCCGGGGATCGTGGTCGTGACGGTCGTCGTGGTGGTGGTCGAGGTTTCCTGCTGCGCGCGCAGGTTCGAGAGGGAGGCGCCCGCGAACGTCAGGGCCGCCAGGGACAACGCGGGGGTAAAACGAAGTTTCATGTTGAAGAGGAATCGTACCGGCCACGCCCCGCGAGCGGCAAGGACGAGTATTTTGCCACGCTCTTCGCCGGATCATTGCTCGGCGATCTGGGGCGCTTTCACCGTCGCGTAGGCGCGGAACGTCTTTTCCTCGTCGCCGTACCGGCAGTGGATCGTCAGCGTCGCAAACGCCATTTGCGCGGTCTGCGCGGGGGTGATGTCCAGGCGGTATTTGCGCCCCTTGACGAGCGTCTGTATGGCGACGCGCATCCCGGTGTTGGACGATTGCACGGTGATCTCGTCGATGGGGGTGTCCTGCATCAATTCCAGCGAGATTTCCTTGGGCCGCGCGGCCTCGTCGTGCTTCCACGCCACGTACGGTGGCGCGATCCGCAAAACCTCCGGAATCTGCACGGCCAGCGTCAGCAGGGTCGGCTGTTCGCGGTCGCTCGTGGAAACGGCAATCGTTTTCGTCTGGAGCCCGACATGATTGCCGACCGTGTAACGCGCCACGATGTCGCCGCTTGCGCCCGGTTCATAATGGCGTTTTTCGAGTTCGGCCGTCGTGCAGCCGCAATCGCTCTCGATCTGGCGCACGTCCACGGCCTGCTTGCCGGAGTTGGTAAAGTGGAATTTCGCCTCCAGGACCGTCGTGCGGGCGTCGGCCTTCAACTCGACGGTTTTTTGGGTCCAGGTCAGTTCAGCCCGGGCGGGACAAACCGCCAGGAATAGCCCGGCGAACAACAGCAGCATCACGAATCGTGGTTGCATGAATGGGTATTTCGCCCCTCACGGTGCCACCACCGGGGCCTTCCGACAATACCGGCTTCGCAAAGAAACCTCCGGCGAGGCACGCCCGCCGCCGGGGGAAGGATCGATTCCTTGCACGCTGATGAAACCCACCAAAACCCTCACCGCCCTCGCCGCCGTCGCGGCCCTCGCGCTGACTTCCCCAACTCTCATGGCTCAATCCGCTCTCGAAAAAGGTCAGGCTTACATGACCGAAAACGCCAAAAAGGAAGGTGTCAAAACCACCGCCAGCGGCCTCCAGTACAAAGTCTTGACCGAAGGCACCGGCAAGAGTCCGAAGGCGACCGACACCGTGCTCGTGCATTACCGGGGCACGTTGTTGAACGGTACGGAGTTCGATTCGTCCTACAAACGCAAGGAACCCATCGAGTTCCCGTTGAACGGCGTCATCCCCGGCTGGACCGAAGGGGTGCAACTGATGAAAGAAGGCGCGAAGTACCAGTTCGTGATCCCGTCCAATCTCGCGTACGGCCGTCGCGGCACGCCGGGCGGCCCCATCGGACCGGACGAGACGCTGATCTTCGAGGTGGAGTTGCTGAAGGTTCGTTAAGCACATCGTTCGCGTCGCGTGCGTCGTGCCCCGGCGAATCCCCGGGTTCGACGTTTGATGGGTGCCGGTCGTCACGACCTCCGGTCAGCGGTGAACATCCCGCGCGGACGGGTGCAGCAAAGCGCGTTCGGCGGCGGTGTAAGGCCGCACGCGTAGCTCGGGAGGCACGGTGCTACCAGACCCTGATTTCGCCCGCGTTTCGGTCTTGGCGGCGGGGGCCGCCGCGGTCTCCTTCAGAAGCTCTCCGTTCAAGTTGAAGACGAAGCGGGTCTCGTCGTCCGTCGGAAGCTGATCTTCCCATTGTAGACTGGCTTCGGCACCGGACACGACCGCGTGCGCGCGTAGAAATCGCGTTGCGCCCGTGCGTCGGTCGGTCGTCACCGCGCTGAGCGCCGCCTTGTCGGCCGGGGCTTTTGTCGCAAGTGCCACGGCCGGCAGGGTCGCCCCTTCGATCTGCAACCGACACAACCCGAGATCGGCACTGTCCCCGAGGATCGTCGCGGAGGTTTCGCTTCCGTTGGCAAAAAGCACCGTCGGTCGCGTTCCCGCCACGGGCAACGGTTGGGCCGCGAGAATCCCGCCTTCGGCGGTGACCGCCACGCCGCCGACGACCGAGCCGTCCGCCGTGCGAATACGGACCAGCGACCGGCCGATGCGGTCGATCGGCGCGCCCGACACGCCGCCCGACACGCCGGCCGACGCGCCGGACGCTGGTGCTTCGGGTGGGGCGGCCACCGGCCGTTGCATGGAGGGTTTGGCCGCGTCAGCGGTGGCCATCGCGGGGGCGGACCGCCGGTTGATGGCGCTTGCCGAGGCGGTCTCGTCGCGCCGGGTTCGTTCGGTGTCCATGGCGAC
Source organism: uncultured Verrucomicrobiota bacterium (assembly GCA_937873255.1). Classification (GTDB taxonomy): domain Bacteria; phylum Verrucomicrobiota; class Verrucomicrobiia; order Chthoniobacterales; family SZAS-18; genus CAHJWO01. Next base: position 4,376 of record CALMVM010000636.1, read on the forward strand.
CAGAGCGTCGGCGTCCGGTGTTGCGAGATTCGCGCCGGGCTCCGTGGCGGCGGGGACAGGCTGGTCGCGGGCGGTATCAGCCGGCGCATCCGCCTGCGCGACGCTCTTGGCGGCGGGCGAGGTTTCCACGGGTGGCGGCGCGGCAACCGACGAAGGGGAATTCGTCGCGGCGGGACGCGGCGGCTCCGATGTCACCGTTCTCGACGACGGGGCGCGCCGCAACGCGAGAGGCGTCAGCGCGCCGAGCGCCACGATGGCGGCAGCGATCTTCCATCCGGGCGCGGCCGTCCATTTCAATCCCCCCTTCCGCGAAAAAGGAAATGCGACGACCTTGCCCGGCGGCGGCTCGGTGGCGCGCGCTTTCCAGTACGCCTCGTTTTCGTGGTCGTATTCCTCCTCCAGCGCGCGCGCCAGCGCCGACGTTCGCTCGACCTCGGCCCGCGCCTCGGGAGACGCGGCCAGGATTTGCTCGACCGCTTCCCGCTCCGCCGGGTCGGACTCGCCCAGAGCGTACGCGGTCAGCCGTGGATCGTCGGGATCAAAGACAGGTGTGTTCATCGAAGTTGAGCGCGACTTACGATCCGGCGGAGGCGAGGTAATCACCGGCGGCCTTCGCGTGTTGCTCGCGCAACGCCTTGAGACCGCGGTGAATCAGAAAACCGACGTTGCTGACCGAGAGCCGGGTGATGTCGCTGATTTCCTGATAGCTCAGGCCGTTCTGGAATTTGAGTTGGATGACCTCCTGCTGCCGGGGCGGGAGTTTGGCGAGCAGCCGCAACAGAAAGCCCGCCGCCTCCTTGCGCGCGAGTTGCTCGGCCGGTCCCGGCTCGTGACTGGGAATCTCGTCGGCCATTTCCTGGTCGAGGTAGGTCATGCGTCGTTCCTTGCGGCAAACGTCCAGTGCACGGTGGCGGCAGACCGTGAACAGCCAGCGCGCCGTCGCCGTGCCGTCGTCGGGACCCGCCGCGACCGGGCCGCGCTGTTGCAGGCGCAAAAAAGTGTCTTGCACCACGTCGCGCGCCCGTTCGGGGCAGCCCACGATCCGGCCGGCGTATTGCACCAGCGGCAACTCGTAACGCCGCACCAGGACCCGCCACCACCCGTCGGGGTCGCTCGCGGGCTCGGTCGCGGGAGGCTCGGCAATCATCGGGTCGCTACAGAGGGTTTGACGCCGGACCGGCTTTTTTCTTAGAAAAAACTCGCCGACGACCGTCGAGCGCGCGGGTTTATCGCCACCCTCCGGTGTCAGGCGTGGTAAATTGCGGTTTGACAAGCGCCGCCGCCAGCGATTTAGAACAACGTGCCCATGCGCTCCCATTTCCTGAAGTCCGTTCCCGGTGTTTCCTTGTCCCTCCGCGCCGCTCTACTGCTATTCGCTGCGGGGGCGTTCGCTGCTTGTGATCGGCACAGCGCCGAGGAGGTGCCGGAAAACTACGGGCACGGCTCCAGCCACGAGCGCGCCAAGCCCGACCACCAGGCGGACAGCAAAGGACCGCGACATTTCTCCGACACGGCGGGCACGCAGGACGAAACGGGCGAAGGACACGAAAAACCGGCCGCCTCGCCGGGCGCGTCGCCCGCCAACCGGATTTTCTAGCGCTTGCCCGTTGGTCGGGAGTGCGTCGGCGGTTGTCCATTGCGCGCCCGGTAGGCGTCGGCGAGATGGCGCGCCGACGTGAAACCGCAGCGCAGCGCGATCTCCTTCACCGGCAGCGCGGTCGTGCGAATCATCTCGTCGGCTGCCCGGAGCCGCTGTCGGTGGAGGAA
>CALMVM010000637.1 GCA_937873255.1 uncultured Verrucomicrobiota bacterium
ACTTTGTGAATTCGCGCCGCCTAACCACCCGCTCCAGCGAACAGGCAGGGCGGTGGGGCTATTTCCGTGCTCTGAGCTTGCTTTCGCCAGCCTCTGTCGTTGAGCTTGGAGGCGTAGGCTTACTGCCTATCCGAATCACCCTTTCTCAGCCCCGGCAGGGGCGCAAGAGTTTAGCCCGGGGCGTGAGCCCCGGGGAGAAAACGCCGTCCGGCGTAGCCCCGGCAGGGGCGGAAGAAAACCCGCGCGGGTTATTCGGATAGGTACTTATCTCGACTTTATCCATTTTTGGAGACGCTCCCTGCTGGAGAACGGCTTGCGAAAAGGTTTTTTGCATGTCGGTGTGCAAAAGGTGATGTTTAAAAACTCCCGTCCGCTGTGGCTGAAGCACTTGCACGCCCTCGGAAAACCGGCCCGCAAAAATGGATAAAGTCGAGCTTATGCGTTCCTCGCTTTTCCTCTTGGTGCTGCTCGGCACACTGACATCCTGCACGCTCCTCAAACCGGAAGGCGTGTTGGTCAATGGTTCCGTCTGGCTGGTGTCGCCACAAGACGTTCGTTCAGCCATTGGCGCTGCTCGTGTTGGCGAGAGGTGTCCTTCGGGGCCGGTTGGAGCCGTCGTCGTCCACAGCCGCACAGAAATCCTCGTTGATGTTCCCCAACAGCGCGTCCGCTTGGCCGACGTGCGTTCTTCCTACGTGTTGGTCAGAAAGGAAAACGGACGATGGCGGGATTGTGGCTACTCAGTCGCTTACGATGCCGAATGAGAGCCTTTGTTCGGGAGTCGATCCATCCTAACTCCAGCGAACAGACTTCGGCCTTCGCTAAGCTTGAGTCCGTTAGGCGCTTCCTCGCCGTCCCGTGAAAATCCGAGTCTATGAATCTACAGACGCGGATGCGGTCATCGACCTGTGGCGGCGTTGCGGCTTGCTCGCCCCGCAGAACAACCCGTTGGCGGACATCCAGCGCAAACTCCTCGACTCGCCGGAGTTTTTCCTTGTCGGCACACTCGACTCGGAGCTGATCGCCACCGTGATGGCCGGATACGAGGGGCATCGCGGTTGCATCGACTATCTTGCCGTTGCACCGCACCTCCAAAAACAGGGCTATGGCGGATAGCTGATGGCACACGTCGAGACCCTTCTCTGCGAGCAAGGCTGCCCGAAGATCAATCTTCTCGTCCGCACCACCAACCAATCCGTCATCGCCTTCTACCAGCGTCTCGGCTTCTCCTGCGACGATGTCGTTAGCATGGGTAAGCGTCTGACGGTCGATGAGCCTTTTTCCAATGCCACCGGAGGCGCCTGACAGCGCGTTCCAGCGAACGCTCGTACCTCGCGTCACTAAGCTTGGTTCCGGTGGCCCCAATCGGGCATTCGGGCCCCGGATGCACGTCCCCCAACCCCCTTTGCAGCCTCGCCGGGCCCTGGGCGGGGGGTTCTTCGCCTTCTGCCTGTTCTGCTGCCTGACCAACGAGTGGTTTTCCCGGCGCAGGCACGCGCGGGAAATCGAGAACGCCTACGACACTCGTCTGCTGCCGGCAGCGGTATTTATCAAGAGTTTCGTCGGTCGGGAACATCGCCTGCCGACGGATACGGAGTTCAGGGAGGCCGGGTGGCCTGTTGGTCAGTGCATCAACGCGGACAACACCCTCTCCGGGGGTATCACCTTGCACCGGCAGCGCGGGAATCCGGTGACGACGAATGGGGCACGCCGGGCAAAGATTTCGTTCTGGAGACGAGCGTACCCGATTGGAACCTTTATTACCGTTCATGGGACGGCCGGCGGATCGAGGCAAATTGGCCGTGACCGCAGAGCGCCCGCCACGCGTCCCGGTAAGCAAAGGTTGGCGGTCAGCCCGCTTCTGATTATCCTTCACCGCCTACCCATGCCGGATCAATCCTCATCAGAAACCGAGTTGCTCCGCGCGGCCTACGCGGCTTTCAACGCGCGTGACATCGACGCCGCCCTTGCCCTCATGACCGCCGACGTGGCCTGGCCGCGCGCGTTCAAAGGCGGCTTCGTCCGTGGCCCGCAAGCGGTCCGCGCCTATTGGACCGAGCAGTGGAGCGAGGTCGATCCGCGCGTGGAGCCAATGGCCTTCCACCCGGAGGGCGGCGGACGCATCCTGGTCGAGGTGCATCAGGTCGTGCGCGACCTGACCGGCACCTTGCTCGCCGACGAACGCGTGGGCCATCGGTTCACCCTGGAGCGCGGCTTGATCCAGGGCATGGAGGTCTGCCCGCTGCCGTCGCCCAGCGAAGAAACGCGATGACGAACCCGGATTCCCGCGTCACGATCCACATGGCGGCCAGCCTCGACGGGTTCATCGCCCGCCGGGACGGGCGCGTCGATTGGATGGAAACCTCCGACGAATTCGCCGGTGGTGAATCCATGGACCCGGCGTACGTCGAGGCGTTCCTCAAAACCATCGACTGCTACGTCATGGGCTCGCGAACGTACGAGACCGCGTTGAACTTCGAGGCCAAGGGGTCCGGTTGGGCGTACGGCGACAAACCCGTCTTCGTCCTTACCCGCCGCGACCTGCCACGGACCCGGGAAACGGTTGAGTTCCACGCGGGCGAACTCGCGCTGTTCGTCAACGAACGCCTGCGACCCCGGTTCCGCTCGATCTGGTTTGCCGGGGGCGGGGTGGCTGCCGCCGAATGCCTGCGGCTCGGGTTGGCCGACGAGGTGCGCTACTCGATCCTGCCGGTCCTGATCGGCGACGGCATCCAGTTCTTCGAGAAACTCGACCGGGATATCGCCCTGCACCTGACGGAGGTCAAAGCCTACAAAAGCGGCACCGTGGCGCTTCGCTACGAGGTGCGGAGACCGCGCGGCGGGTCACGGAGTGTCTGACCGTACGCCCCGGCAGAGTGTTTGCTTCGGGTTCCGCGCTTGACTTCGCCGGCCACCGTCCTTTGAGCTTGGCCCTGCTATGCCTCTCCTCGCTCTCCTTTTCGCCCTCGTGGCCGGCGCGCTCATCGCGCTGCAATTTGGCGTCAACGCGGCCCTGCGCGGCTACTTGGGCGGCAGCGCCTTCTTCGCCACGCTCGTCTCGTACGCCGTCGGCACGCTGGCCTCGCTGGCCTGTTTGCTGGCGTTGCGGCCCGCATTGCCCGCCTGGAACCGGATCGCCGCCGTGCCGTGGTGGGCTTGGACCGGCGGGGCCATTGGGGTGGGCTACGTCACGGCCAGCGTGCTGCTGGCCCCCAAACTCGGCGCGACCCGCCTGATCGTCCTGGTGGTCGCGGGCCAGTTATTGGCTTCCGTGCTCTTGGATCACTTCGGGCTGATCGGTTATGCAGCGCGTCCCTTCAACGGCTGGCGGGCGCTGGGCTGCGCGTTGCTGGTGGCGGCGGTGTTCATCATCAAGGCGAACTAGCCCGCGCACTGTCCCCCGGCTACACACCCAGCTCCGCCTTCACCTCCGCGAACGCGCGGAT
>CALMVM010000638.1:0-1480 GCA_937873255.1 uncultured Verrucomicrobiota bacterium
GGAGCCGGGACGGACGGCGGTGTTGGCGGGCGCAACGGTGGTGGCGGCGTCGATCATGGGTTGCGCGGAGGATGCCGATGCACCAATCGTGCCACTTTTCGCGCGACGGTGCGCGCGAGCGACGGCCGGTTGCAGGCCATGACGCGGCGCAACTCCAGCACGGGGACGCCGGGGCGGTTCGGGCCGAAGGTGGCGGGGCTCGTCGCGGCGGCGCACGCGGTCGTCGTAGTTGCCGTACGGGTAGCAAAAATGGCGCATGGGGATGCCGAAGCGGTCTTCCAAGAGTTTTTTGCTGTCGAAGATTTCGGTGCGCGCCTGCGCGTGGGGAATCTCGGCGAGGTGCGGGTGCGTGAGGGTGTGCGCGCCGATCTCGTGTCCGGCGGCGAGCCAATCGCGGAGCTGGCTTTCGTCCATGAGGGGTTGCGGCGGCTCGCCGATGGGGTGGTCCCATTCGTCGTTCTTGCCGATCAGGCCGGCGACGACGAAAATCATCGCGCGTGTGCGGTGTGACTCAAGGATGGGCAAGGCGAGGTCGAAAACGTTGGCAAAGGCGTCGTCGAAGCTCAGGCAGAAGCCGGCCGCGCCGGCGTTGATCGTGTCCAGGGATTCGCCGTAGGGGATCGGGCGTTGGCCGGCGGCGGCGAGTTCGGACAATTGGCGGTCGAAGTCGCGGGTGCCGACGTAGAGGTCGTGCAACCGCGAGCCGGCCAGCGGCGCGCCGATCTTGTGGTACATCAGGATCGTCACGCCGGGGCTGTCGCCGCCGTGGGTAAAAATCCAGCCGTCGCGTTCCCATGAACGGTAGGGCTGCGGCTGGCGGTGGGTCGCGGCGGGGTCGGGCATCGGTCTTCGATGAATGTCTCCGGGTTCACCGAATTGAGGCGGAGAACATGATGGCGGCGATCAATCTGGCGGTAATCGGCAGCATGAGCACCAACAGAAGCTGCCAAGCACGTTCCTGCACGGCGAATTTTTCGTAGACACGGCTTGGATTGAGCCCACCCAATGGAATGGGCATAGGATGGCGTGCCTTGGCGAAAACCGAGTCCCACCCAACAAAGATCAAAAAACAAACCCAATAAAAGGCCGTGAGCCATTGGCCGTGGTGATCGTAGTCGGTGATGCCAATGCCCAACCGACGCAACGACACCAAGACAGCCGCAAGAAGTGCGAACGCGAACGTGACGCGCTCAAACCACGGACTACGCAACGACTCGTAGTAAGCCTTGGTCTGGCGATACAGGTCTAGTTCGGCTTTGCGTTGCTCTGTCCTGGGACTCATTGTCATCCTTTTGCGGAACACGCGCGAAAGGGTTCAATCATTCGCCCGCTTGCGTCCGACCTTCTCATCGAGCCAACGCAGATACGTCGCTTCCAGTTTGCCGACGCTCGTTTCCCAACGCAAGCTTTGCGCCCGCCGCCAGCCGGCTTCGGCGGTTCGCGCGCGCAACACCTCGTCGTCCAACAACCGCATCAACAC
>CALMVM010000638.1:1490-5866 GCA_937873255.1 uncultured Verrucomicrobiota bacterium
AGACGACCGCCTCTTCGCCGTCGCGCAATTCCGCGCCGTAGCCGGCCGGCGTCGTCACGGCCGCGCAACCGCACGCCATCGCCTCCGCCAACGCCAGACCGAAACCCTCGTATTCGGAGGGAAAGAAAAAGACTTTCGCCCGCGCCAGACGTTCGGCCATCTCGGCGTTGGGGATGCGCGGCGTGACGTTGATCCGTGCGTGCAACTGGGCGGGAAATTCCGCCAGTAATTTCTCGGGCGGCAGGCCCGTGCCGCACAGGTCGAGCGTCAGGTCCGGCCGCTCGCGCAAGAGCGGGATCATCGCGGCCTTGAGCGTCGCCGTGCCCTTGCGGTCGATCCAGGAACCGAGAAAAACGATGCGATTTTCACGGCCTTCCGTGCGCAACGGACGGTCGAGATATTCGGGCTCCAATCCGAGGGGAACGACCTCCCTGCCCCCCGCCCGGCCGATCCCATGATCCTCCATGTATCGCCGGTCGAGTTCGCAGCCCGTGACGAAGCCGTCGGGACGCGAGAACGCGAGTTTCTCGGCCCGTTGCAACACCCGCGCCGCCACCGCGCGCAGGCCGGTCGGATGCGGGAAGGCATCGGAGGATTTCGCGCGGTCGGAAAGCAGGAGTTCGAGCCCGTCCGTGTGCGCGACGAGCAACGGACGCTTGGCGGGCGGGCGCCGCGACAGCCACCACGTTCCCGGCCAGAACTCCGCGCCGAAAAACTCCACCACATCGTAACGCGAGAGGTCGTGCCCTTGCAGCCAGCGCATCCCGCGCCAACCCATCCGCGCACGGCGGCCGGGCGCGTGGTCATCCGCGCCGAACAGCGCGTCGGTGTCCACGATTTCCACCGTGTGCCCGCGTTCCCGCAGGCCGTCCGACCACGCGAGGCGCGTGCGCCCCGAACCCAACAACGGGTCAAGCCGGATGTTGCTGAAAACGAGGAGATGCATGCGGGCAGGCCGCAACGCGGCCGTTCGTCACCAAGGTAGGGATGGCTCTCCGAGCCGTTCCCTAGATTTCCGGCGAGGCGGGTCGTACGCGCGTTGGTCATCCAAACCAATTTAGGGAACGGCTCGGAGAGCCATCCCTACCTTGGAACAAGCCGCTTCGCGGCAAGAAACCTTTTCCGCACTTCGCCCCGCCTCAGCTCACCTTCTCCGTGTTGCGGACCTTGCGCGTCTTTTTGCTGACGGACACGTTCTCATCCTCGTCCGTCGCGGCGTGATAATATTCCTCGTACTGGTAGTAGACGAACTCCGGCGAGGACGTGTCCACCTGATTGAGAATGACACCCGGGATGTTGGCCTGCCGCTTGTAGAGGATTTCCAGCGACTTGCGGGTCATCTTCGCGGAGGTGAAACCCATGCGTGTGACAAAGAGTGTCGCGTCGATCTTCGGCGCGAGGCTGGCCGTGTCGTCGGCCGCCAGCACGGGCGAACTGTCGATGATGATGTAGTCATACAGCGGATAGAGTTCCTGCAACAGGCGGTCGGTCGCCTTGTTGAGCAGGTACTCGCTGGGCTGCGGCACGTTGCGACCGCGCGGCAGGACGTGCAGGTTCTCGATGCCCGTCGTGCGGATGGCCAGCTTCCAGTTGACGTTGTGGCCGAGCACATCCGTCAGACCCGGGTCGCGCGGCACGCCGAAGGAACTATGGATCGCGCCACGGCGCAGATCGGCGTCGATCAGGAGGGTCTTCATGCCCGCGAACGCGAGGACGAGCGCGAGGTTGCTCGACGTGGTGGACTTGCCCTCGTTGGGGACGGCGCTCGTCACGAGCAGCGTCTTGGGGCGCTGACCGTCCAGCGGCATGAACAGGAGCGTCGAACGCAGGTTGCGATACGACTCCACGAGCTGGTGGCGCTGGTCGTCAGGCCGGAGCATTTCTAGGCTGTCGCCGCTCTCGTCGCGCGGGATTTGTCCCAGGACGTGCTCGGAGAAATGCATCTGGAAATCTCCGATGGTGCCCATCCGGTCGTCCATCCGGTCGACCAGCAGGAGAATGCCGATGCCCGCGCCGAGACCGGCGAGCGCGGCCATCACGAGCGCCTTCGCCCATTGCGCGGTCGAGGCGGACGACTCGGTCGCCTTTTCCATGATGAAGATCGGATCGGGCGTCGTGTTGGTGTGCAGCGTGCCGTCCGTCAGCGAGGTCATCAACCGGTCGTAGGTGTCCTGGTCGCGCTTCTTGGTTTCGAGAAGCTGATCGTACTTCGCGCGCTGTTCGCGGTCGAGCAGCGCCTGGGGTTCGGCGGCCTTGATCTTGGCGTCGAGGTCCTTGAGTTGTGTCGCCGCGAACTCGCGCTGGCCCTGGATGCGCTTGCGGGCGTAATCGAGCGCGTCGTCCACCTGGCGCTGCTGCGTTTTCATGGCCGTGCGCAACGCGACGACTTTGGGATGCGTCTCGCGCATGTCCACGAGGTACATGTCGAGTTGTCCCTTCAGGTCGGCGATCTGCGCGAGCGCTTGGCGGTAACCCGCCTGCGTGTTGGCGAGGTCGAGCGCGATCTGCGTGGTCGGCGACACGTCGCCGTTGCTGCTGCCGGTGGAATTGTTGCCGTTCCCACGGTTGGCGGCGGAAGCGTTGCCGCTGTCGATGCCCTGCTCGGGCGTCATCAGCATGAGCTGGTTGTAGCTGGTCTGGAGCACGTCGCGCTGGCGGCGGAAGTTTTCGAGGCTGTCGTTGGAATGGTCGTCCTTGTCGAAAACCTTCCTCACGTCGTGTTGGTACTGGATGATCCCCTCGTTGTCCTGCTTGAGGGTATCCTGCACGCGGTCGATCTGGGCGCGCAGGTTCTTGAAACCCACGCCCTCCACACCCTCGCGCACCGTCCGGCGGTAGGCCAGGAAGCCATCGATGGTCGCCTGCAAATAACGCTGCGTGTAGAGCGCGTTGCTGCCGGTGGCCGTGACGGTCAGGATCGTGTTGCGCGCGGAGGCATCCACCGACACCGACGAGGCGGGCATGTTGGGGAAATTGGCCTGGAGGATGTCGGCGGCGTTGCGGCGCACGTCGGTGGAAGTCGTCAGGATCGTGATCTGCGTGGCCATCATCGATTCCAGGTCCTGCGAGAGCCCGCCGCCCGAATCGCCGACGACGACGGGGCGGTTTTCCAGGTTCACGCTCAGCTTCGCCGTGGACATGAATAGTTGCGGCTTGTTCATCTGGAAATACGCCGTCACGCACAGCGCGATGCTGACCGTCAGCAGCAGCACCCACCAGTATTTGGCGAGCAGGCAGCGGTAACGGTGGACCTTGTTCCAGATGGATAGCGACCACGAGGGGTTGCTGCCGGCGGAGAGACCTGCGGGTGCGCTCATAGGATGGATGGAAATAGGGGAAAGCGAAAACGCGGCGGATCAGAGCGAGACGCCGATGAACTTCTTTTCCACGCGGATCTTGTCGTTGGGCTGGAGGACCACGTCCTTGTCGTTTTCGCCGTTCAGGACGGCTTTGGCGTTGACGCGGATGCCCGATTTCGGCGCGCCGTTGCGGACGATGAAAACTCTCTTCAGGTCCGCGTCCGGCGTGAACCCACCGAGCTGGAGAATGGCCTGCACGACCGTCAACTGGCCGTCTGCGGGCAGATCGACCGCGCCCTTGCCGTTGACCTCGCCGGTGACGTACACCCGGCCCTTGCTAGTGCCGTTGGCGACGTTGAGCAGACCGAGGAAAACCGTCGCGTGGCCGGGCTTGTAATATTCGCGTTCCAGCATGCCCTTGATGTCCGAGGTGAGTTGCTGGGTGGTCTTGCCGGTGGCCTTGACGCGCAAGCTGCCGAGCGGCAGTTCCACCTCGCCCGAGTCGGTCACGGACAACTGGTAAACCTTGTCGTCGCGGTCCTCGGCCACGCGGTAACTCAACAGGTCGCGCGGCCCCAGCCGGTGGTCGGGATCAATCGGACCGGTGACGGCGGGAGCGGTCGGGTAGTTGCCCTGATTCAGCGTGTTCCCGTTCGAGTACGCCTGCGGCTGGCTGTTGGTCGTGCGCGGGGCCGAGGCGGCGGGCGGCGGCAGATTGCCGCCCCGGTTGAAGGGGCTCAGGCCGGGCGACTGCGTCGAGCTGAAAGGCACCTGCGCGACCACGGCTGCCGGGAGCAACGCCGCCGCGCCGATGGCCATCCAAAGAGTCGAAACGAAACGGGTTTTCATGGGCATGGCAGACAATAGCTATTTCTGTTCCCACCGGCAAAACTATTCCGGCTCACAGTGTAAAATCGCTGTGGCGACCCATGGTCAGCCGGGTCGTTCGATCAAACGGCTGAGAAAAAGCCGCTCCCGAGGACGATGAATGCGTTCACAACATCTTTCGTTTGCACGCCAGGTCTTCAGCCCCGGCCGGGGCGTAAGATTTGAGCCCACGGCGCAAGCCGTGGGTCA
>CALMVM010000638.1:5876-8764 GCA_937873255.1 uncultured Verrucomicrobiota bacterium
GCGTAAGAAAACACGGTTGCCCCGAGGGAGCGCCGTGCCGGTTTTCTTACGCCCCTGCCGGGGCTTTCGACGAACGGACGACCTTTCCCACGGCTCACGCCGTGGGCTAAAATCTTACGCCCCCTGCCGGGGCTGAAGATCTCGCGCGCGACAGGGAGAAGCAGGTTCGCGCCGGTCGGTGGCGCCAAATGCTCATGAAAAGCGGCGTCGGGATGATCCCCCGACACACGCTGATTCCAAGCCGAAGTCCAGACCGCCCCGGAGGGCGAGCGCACTCTCGGCACAACGCCCCGGCCTAGAAGTGGTAATCCACGTCGAGCCCGACGCGGTTCTGATAATAGTCGCGCAGGTTGGCGTCCGAATCCTTCTGGATGTACGCGTAATGCATCGCGCCGGACAGGTGACGGTTGAACTGCACACCCAGGCTGATGTCGCCGCCGTAGCGATTGATGCGCTCGGAGAACGGCCCGCCCGATTCCACGTCGTGATCGTAGAACACGTCGCCCGCCAGCGTGATGTTGCTCATCACGCGCCAGGCGAGGTTGTAGCGGATGTAATCCACCTTCACGTAGTTGGAAATCAACCCGAGGTCGGTTTCGCGCCCGAGCGAGAGGCTGTGCGTCAGGTAGGCGTTGAGCCGGTTGTTGAGCGTCGCGTTCCAGTAAAACGTCGAGAGGCTGTAGCGATCCCCGTACGTGCCGGTGGTCGGCAGGCCGAGCGGGGCACCTCTGATGTTGTCGTAGTTGCCCGCGTCCACCGTGCCGCCCGTGTCGAAACTCGCCGACTGGTAGCCGCCGTGCAGCACCAGGCGGAAATACGGCGTGATCGTCGTGTCCAAGAACGCGCCGACCGTATAGCTGTCCGAGCCGTTGAGCCCGTTGTCGTCGTATTTCGTGATCGAATACCCGCCGTCCGCGCCGATGAACGTGCGCGGCCGGATCTGGTAGGAAATGGAAGCGGCGAACTGCTCGGCCGAGCGGTCCAGGTAATTGAAGTCGTCGTTGAACGAGACGTAGTTGAAGTGGTCGTACTCGCCCGTCAGGATCAACCCGTTGTGCAGGTCGCTGGTCAAGGTGATGCCCGCCGTGTTTGTGAACCGCCCGAAGTTGGTGACGTTGCTTAGTTCCGCCGAGTCCACCGGGTCCTGCCGGATGTCGAACGCGTCGTGGATGTTGGCTTTGAGGTAATCGCCCACGAAGAAATCCAGCGAAAGCTGGCTGCCCGGGGTGATGAAGACGTTGTTGCTGGTGGCGTTCGGGTGCTGGAGGTAGCGCACGAAGCCCACGCCCATGTCGAAGCGCAGGGTGTTGAGTTTGGTCAGCGGGATGACCGTTAGGATGTTCAGGCCCAGGCGGATGACCTCGTCGGACTCGCGGTTGACCTGCGAGTAACTGATGTTGTCGATGTACTCGACGCCCGCCACCAGGTCGGCGGAAAACTTCACCGGACCGACGCGCAGGTTGTAGTCGGTCGCGTTGGTGGTGTTGGAGACCGGCGAGGTCGTGGACGTGGACGACGGCGTGGAAAGGGTCTCGCGCAGCATCTCTTGCGCGGACGCCTTGCCGCCGCAGAAACACGTTCCCGCCAGCGCCGGGTACAGAAGTAGCTTGGCTAGGCTCGCGGGCCAACGCCGCCATGCGCGCGCTTTTCGTTGATGACTCTGTTCGTCACGTCCGTCGGAGCGTGGTTGGCGAGACTCGACCCGTACTTTGGCCCGAGCGAATAATGTTTCCATGAATAAGATCTGTGATCCGTTCCCCCGGACTGTTACAAGCGTTCCGGCGAGGGCTTTTCCGTCAATTGATTGGCCGCGCAGTTAGTTTCATGTCCGAAGAGACCTTTTATGGCAATAAAATTTTTTCGCTTTCTCCACGGTGAGGAGTCGTGTCTGCCGGGCCGACCCCGCTTTTGCGCCCTCCTGCTGGCGGCGGCCGGGATAATTTCGCTGGCTGGCGTTCCAGGGGCTTCGGCAGGGTTAATTCCCACGAGCAAGGACCGTTCCCAGGGAGACGCGCTTTTCCAGCAGGCGGGTGTGGCCTACCGGAACGGCGACCTGGTAGGGGCGATCCACCTGCTCGAAGAGGCGGACTCCCTGAAACCCGATCAGGCCGACGCCTGGAACCTACGCGGGGTAGTTTATCTCAAACAACGGGCTTACGACAAGGCCGAGGCGGCGTTCGGCCGGTCGGTGGCGATTGATCCGGCGTTGTGGGCGGCGCAGTTCAACCTCGCGGAGGTTTTCTTTCAAAAGAAGGATTTCGCGCGGGGGCGGACGAACTTCGAGCGCCTGCTCGCGCAAACCGACCGCTTCAAGGCCGGCAACAAATGGGAATTGGTTCTCTACAAGGCATTTTTGTGTGCGCTGCTGTCCGGCGACGAGGCGGACGCGCGCAAGAAACTCGCCAAGTTGCCGGCGACCGGGGGCGCGACCCCGTCGGCGTTGTACGCGCAGGCGGCGCTGGCTTTCAGCCGCAAGGACACCGCCGGGGCGAACCGGATCATCGTCGGCGCGCAGACCTCCTATGCGCCGGCGCTGAACGAGCTTTTTGTTAGTTCGCTGGAGACCGCCGGTTGGCGGACGCCGGCCCCGGCAACCAACCTGTTGTTGCCGGGAGGTCCTCCGGCGGCGGTGGCGTCGGTCGATCCGACGACGGCGGCAGCCATGAACGCCGCCGGCATTACGAATCCGGGTAACGCTCCGGCTCCTGGACCGGGCCGCACGGTGGCGGAACGTCCGGTGGTGGTGATCGATCCGCGCTTGGTCGCGGCCTCAGAGCCGTTGCCGTCCGCGCCGGGCCGGGACGTGATCCCGGTCGCCGGGCAGGCAAAATCGTCCGGCTCGGCGCGGCATCCGTCGAAGGATAAACCCGCCCCCTCGCCCGCGGTCG
>CALMVM010000638.1:8774-9812 GCA_937873255.1 uncultured Verrucomicrobiota bacterium
GCCACGCCGCCGGCGTCGCCGCTGGAGCACGAAGGGGTGTTGTTGGGCTTGGACTGAGGGCGCTGCGAGACGCGAAGCCAAGCCATCCAGGCAATCAACGGACCGCTCGGAGAGCGATCCCCACCGGTCGGTTTGGACGCCGCTTCGCGGCATGTGCGCGAAACCCTCCGGCCAAACGAAACAGGGACAGGCAAATCACCTGTCCCTGCTGCTTTTTTTAAATTGATCCCCCGCGCCGCTTACCCGGCCGGGGGCATTCGGTCCTCAGGACGCCTTCGGGGCGCTCGGCGTCAACCGCACCGCCGCGATCTGTGTGTCGCCGCCGAGTTGGACCGACGCCACGTCGAACGCCGGCGGCAGGTCCAACGCCGCCGGACGCGACGAGGGCGCGAGCCGCAGCATCACCTGGTTGGAGGTCGGCTCCAATCGCAGCGAACCGATCTCGAACGACGGCGTGAAATCCATCGCCGCAATCGTGAAGGTCGCCAGCAGTTGCACCGCCGTGGAGGTCTGGTCCGAAGGCGTGATCGAGATCGGCGCGCCTTCGGCGGCCTGGGTCAGTTCGACGGCGTTGACTTGGAGCTTGGGCTGCGGGGTCGCGGCGGGTTGCGCGCCACCGAGGAGCTTGAGGTGGATGGACTTGATGTGCGAGCCCTCGAGTTCGACGCGGTCGATCTGGAAGGAGATGCCGGCCGCGAGCGGGTTCTCGGGCTGCGCGCCGATGAGGTGCAGCGACACGATGTTGGACAACGGGCGCAGTTGCACCGCTCCGAGCTTGAAGAAGGGGGTGAGTTGCAGCGACGTGATCTCGAAACCGAGGGTCAGCTGGGCGGAAGCGCGGCCGGTCGCGGACGAGCTGGTGGTGGATTCTGTGGATGCCATAACGGGTGCAGGTGTGGTGATAGAATCCGCCGGGGCAGACGGCGTCAAGGACAAAGCGGGCTGCGGAACCGGCGGGGGCGCGGAAAACGGACGCGGCAGCGGCGGCACCGGCACGGGCTCCGGCGCGGCCGGGGCGGGTTCCTCCACGGCGGCGGG
>CALMVM010000639.1 GCA_937873255.1 uncultured Verrucomicrobiota bacterium
CTCGTGTTTTGGCTTGTCTTGCGTAGGGCTGTCGCTGAGCTTGGCGGCGTTAGGCCCTGGGTCTCTTGTTCTCTGTTGGCGAGCGGCACGCCGGTCCCTGTTCGCCAGGTCGCGCCGGTCCCCGTTCGGGCCATCCCGTCAGCCAGTCCCTCGTTCTGGCCCATCGGTTCCTCCGTTCACCCCTTCCCGGCGGCAGCGCCCTCATTCCCCCGCCGGTATCCACGTCGGTTCCCGTTCGTCCGCTCTGTAGGCGCGGGCCTAACCACGCGCTCCAGCGAACAGAGGCTGGCGATGGGGCTTTCTCTGTATTCCACGCTTGACCTCGCCAGCCTCTGTCGCTGAGCTTGGAGGCGTTAGGCGGCTACGCGCACACTGTCATGAGCATCAAGGAAAAGTTCGAGCAACTGCGATGGGAGTGGATGCAAAGTCTCGGCAGACGCCGCTATTTCTGGCGCTGTGTTTTCGCTTGGATGGTCTTCGGGGCGTTTATGTATCCGCTTCAGCAAGGGGCGGCCCTCGTGTTCGGCTATGGGCAGCCCGACCCTGGTTATCCTAGTTGGGCAGGCTTTTTCTGGTCTGTCTTTGGCGGTGCATTCGGAGGGTGTTTCTACGGTGTCTGGATGTGGAGCCGCTACGAGCGCAAATACCGGGCTACGTCCAATTCCATCCCCGCCGCCTAACCACGCGCTCCAGCGAACAGAGGCTGGCGTTACGTCTGTTTTGCTGGCATCGTTTGTCCTCGCCAGCCTCTGTCGCTGAGCTTGAGTTCGTTAGGCGCTTCCCGTTCGCTCCTTTTCTGCTATCCTCGTCCCATGATTCGCGCTTCCACCAAGCCAGCACCTTCGTCCGCCCGTCCCGATGCGGCGACGTTGCGCCCCGCGCTCATTGTCGCGGGCGCGCTTTGGATCACCAGCGCAGTCTCCCTTTTTGTGCTCGTGCTTTGCTGCCTCCACGCCGAGACCGTGGCCGAGTGGCCCTTTCTCGCCTTGACGACCGGATTCTGTCTGTATCAGACCGTCCACTTCACGCAGCGTTACCGCCGTGGTCTACCGCTGCACCAGCCGTCCCCCAGCGCCTAACCACGCGCTCCAGCGAACAGAGGCTGGCGGTGGGGTCTGTTTCGTGGTTGAGTCTGTCCTCGCCAGCCTCTGTCGCTGAGCTTGGAGGCGTTAGGCTGCTTTGGCACGTCATACCCATTTGCACGTCATATGGAACTTCTCGCGGCACTCCGCATCTTTGCCGACCATTACACCTTCGCGGTTCACGACTCTGATTCCGAGCCTTGTCCACAGAGCTTCCTTAGCCAAGACTTCCACCCTCAGCCCGGCGTGCTTGGCAGCTTTGCAGTTGGCTACATCACCGACGGATATTCCATCCTTTTCGGCACTTGCGCCCACCTCAACTCACATTGGATCGAGCTTTTTCTTTCGGGCGGCGTCCCAGATTTGGACGGCGCACAGCGGGTCATCGTCTTGCCTCTGACGGTTAGCTCCGGCCAAGTTCTGGTCAGTTCGCTAGACGTGGATGCCACCGTCACCCTTGCTCCCGGACAGTACACCGCTTATTTCCTCGGCTTCAGCTTGGGCAGAGACCAATCATCAGAGCCACCTTGGCCGCGGAAGATCGTCGAGTTCACCGATGCCGAGTATGCAGCGCGCACCGACTTCGAGCACTACAAAATCGTTTTCGTGCCCGGCGACACCGCCAACGGCAGAATTGGGGTCGTTCTTGGCGCGGCGGATATTGCGGGCGCACGCGAAGCAGCCTAACCACGCGCTCCAGCGAACGGCTCATGGCGGTCACGTCTTTTCCGCAACCCACGCCTTGTGTCGCCATGAGCCGTCGCTGAGCTTGGAGGCGTTAGGCGTCACCGGACACGCCATCTGCATGAACATTTTTCCAGGTGTTCCGTCTATGAGAAGCATCATCTGGCAATTCCCATGAAAATTATTGTTCAAATCACAATCTTGAGCGTCTTTTGCACTCTACTACTCAGACCGCATCTGCCAGCGGCACCATCTGAGCCGCCTCCCAAATACGTTCGCATCATGGTTGTTGAGCCGCCTCCCAAATACGTTCGCATCATGGTTGTGTGGCAGCAGCCCTCGCTGTGGGAGCCGAAGAAATTTGCTGGGTTCCGCATCCGTCACGATGATCTTCCGAAGCCTCGCTTTGCCGAGGATGTCACCGTGTCCTCCGCGTCTGATATGCTTGATCTCTTCCGCATCCAGCCTGCCGACGTACAGGAAGCCGGAATCTTCATCCTTTGGTCGCCTCTCACATCGCAGAGGGATGCCGAGCAGAAGCTCATCACCGAGGCAGCAACACAGCTTTCGGCATCAGGTATCCACGTCTTTATCCCAAATGAGCGCGCCGAAGATTCAGGTTTATCCGAGTTCCACCCGCCCAAGTGACGCGTAGCATCACTTTTGCAGTGCAACATTGAAGCACGCTTTGGGGGTTTGGTAGTCATGTCTTTTTCGGGGTCGGGTGTTGAGGGTTTCGGCGATGGTGTCACACCGGCTTTGGGTCAGTGAGGCCAGGCTGGTGCCCTTGGGCAGGTATTGGCGCAGCAGACCGTTGGTGTTCTCGTGGGTGCCGCGCTCCCAGGAATGGTGCGGGGTGGCGAAGTAAAAGGGCACGCCCGTGACGGCTTCCAGGGCGCGGTCATCATGGAACTCGGTGCCGTTATCGGCGGTGATCGTGTGGAACTTCTGCGGGTGGCGGCACATCAACTCGAAGGTCGCCCGGTTGAGTTCGGCCGTGGTGCGAGCGCGCATTTTACCCACGAGTAGACAGCCCGTTTTGCGCTCGACCAGGGTGACCACGCACGCGCCGGTACTACCCATGACCGTGTCGATCTCCCAGTGCCCCAACTCGCGTCGAGTCGCCACGACAGCGGGCCGCTCGCTGATGTGTCGTTTGCCTGCCAGACGGCCCCGGCTGTCGTAGCGGCCATACCTTTTGCGCCGCTGTTTGCGCGCTGCGCGCATCTGCACGTGCAGGCTGCCACCCCGGCGCAGGTCACCCCACACGTGCCGGTAGATCGTCTCGTGGCTGATGGAGAACTCGCCGCCCCGGCGCAGGTAGCCTGCGACCTGTTCTGGGCTCCACTGCCGGCGCAACAACGTCTCAACGCGGCTCATCTCGGCACGGCCAAAGTGCTGGTTGCGCCGGGAGCGTCTGCGCCGGGCCACGGCACGTTCGTGGGCGCGGGTGCTGCGGTAGCCTCCATCATAGGGCGCACGGTTGCGCTGAACCTCCCGCCAGACCGTGCTGCGGTGCCGTCCGAGGATCTGCGCGATCCGGGGCAGGCTAAAGTTCTGGTAGCGCAACGTGGCGATCTGCACCCGCTCGTCGGCCTGGAGTTGACGGTAGCTTTTCATCGCCACCTCTCCTCCACCAGCCGCACTCGGCAAACTAGCGGCGTTGCGGTTACTTTGTGAATTCGCGCCGCCTAACCACCCGCTCCAGCGAACAG
>CALMVM010000640.1:0-430 GCA_937873255.1 uncultured Verrucomicrobiota bacterium
GTGCTCGACGCCATCGAGCGCGACGAGACGCCCGTGGACCGGATCATTTCCAAATGCGGTTTGCCAACCCCGGTGGTCTCTTCTACCTTGCTCACTCTCGAATTGAAGAAGCTCATCAGGCAATTGCCGGGCAAACATTACGTCCGGCTGGTCTGACAGGCTCCCCGCCGTCCACATGTCCAAAGCACTCGTTATTGCCGAAAAACCCAGCGTGGCGGCTGACCTCTCCCGAGCCCTGGGTCGTTTCGAGCGCAAGGACGATGCCTTCGAGAACGAGCAGTACGTGATTTCGTCGGCCATCGGGCACCTCGTCGAGTTGGCGCTGCCCAGCGACATGGACAAAAAGCGCGGCAAGTGGACCTTCGCCGCCCTCCCGGTGATTCCTGAAGAGTTCGATCTCAAGCCCATCGAGCGGACCGAAGACCGTTTC
>CALMVM010000640.1:440-10686 GCA_937873255.1 uncultured Verrucomicrobiota bacterium
AGATGCTCAAGCGCCTGATGAAACGCGCGGACATCACCGAGATCATCAACGCCTGCGATGCAGGCCGCGAGGGCGAACTCATTTTTCGTCTGCTCGTCAAGCTGGCCGGCGTCAAGAAGCCGATGCGCCGGTTGTGGCTCCAGTCGATGACCGCGGACGCCATCCGCACGGCGTTCGGCCGCCTGCGCACCGACGAGGAGATGATTCCCCTCGCCAAGGCGGCGTTCTGCCGGGCCGAAAGCGATTGGCTCGTCGGCATCAACGCCACCCGCGCGATGACCGCCTTCAACTCGAAGGCCGGCGGCTTCCAGTTGACCCCGGTCGGCCGCGTGCAGACCCCCACCCTGGCCATCCTGGTCGAACGCGAGAAGAAAATCCGCGCGTTCAAGCCCCGGACGTACTTCGAGGTGTTCGGCGACTTCGCGGTGCAGAAGGGCAACTACATGGGCCGCTGGTTCGACGAGACCTTCCGCAAGGGCGCCGACGAGGACGCCCGGGCCGAACGCCTCTGGGAACGCGAGAAGGCGGACGCCATCCGCGACAAATGCCTCGGCAAGGTCGGGACGGTCACCGAGGAAAAAAAGCCGACCAGCCAGGCGGCCCCGCTGCTGTTCGATCTGACCAGCCTCCAGCGCGACGCGAACGGCCGCTTCGGTTTCAGCGCGCGGCGAACCCTCCAACTCGCCCAGCAGCTTTACGAGAAGTTCAAGGTGCTGACTTACCCGCGCACCGACAGCCGGTATCTGCCGGAGGATTACCTCGCCACGGTGAAGGCGACGATGGGTAAATTCGTCGATCCCAACCTCGCCAAGCACGCCGACAAGGCGATGGCGGCGGGTTGGGTGAAGTTCACCAAGAAGGTGTTCGACAACAGCAAGGTGTCCGATCACAACGCCATCATCCCCACCGGCGCGGAACCGAAGGGGCTCGACGAGGCGCAGCAAAAGATTTTCGACCTCGTCGCACGGCGTTTCATCGCGGTGTTTTACCCTCCCGCGCAGTTCGAGGTCACGACGCGCCTGACCCGGGTCGAAGGCGAGGTTTTCAAGACCGAGGGCCGGATCATCAAGGACCCCGGTTGGATGGCGGTCTACGGCCGGGAAGCCGCTGGCAGCGAAGCGGCCGACACCGACTTGGTCGAGATCACGCAGGGCGAACCCGCGCGTGCCGAGGAAGTCGAAGTGCGCGAAAACCAGACCCGCCCGCCGGCGCGCTACAACGAGTCCACCCTCCTCGCCACGATGGAAGGTGCGGGCAAGTTGATCGACGACGAGGAACTCCGCGCCGCCCTTAGTGCGAAGGGTCTCGGAACCCCGGCCACCCGGGCATCGATCATCGAAGGGCTGATCCTCGACGCTTATATCGCCCGCCAAGGGCGCGAACTTCATGCTACGGCGAAGGGAATCCAATTAATTTCGCTGCTCAACGGCATCGGCATCCAAGCGCGCTGCTCGCCCGAGATGACGGGCGAGTGGGAGGCGAAACTCAAGTCCATGGAACAGGGCGGCGTCCAGCGCCGCGATTTTATGGCGCAGATTCGTGGCCTGACGGAGGACATCGTCAGCAAGGCGAAGAATTTCCAGGGCGACAGCGTCGAGGGCGACTTTGGCGAATTGGATGCTCCCTGCCCGAAGTGCGCCACCCGGCCGCTCAAGGAAGAATACCGCGTCTACAAGTGCTCGAATTGCGACTACGTATTGTGGAAATCGATGGCGGGACGCCAATTCGATCCGGAGGAGTTGAAGGCGCTCCTGACGACCGGGCGTATTGGGCCTTTGGAGGGGTTCCGCAGCAAGGAGGGCCGACCGTTCAACGCGCCGGTCAAATTGGGTGCGGAGGGCCGTCCGGAATTCGATTTCCCGGCCGCAGTTCCTGAGAACCACGATTTTTCCGGGCAGACGCCGGTCCACGCCTGCACGGTTTGCAAGACAGGTCAGGTCTACGCAACCGAGGCTGATTTCGTGTGTGACCGCGCCATCGGCGCGGAGAAGGGCTGTGCGTTCCGCATGAAACGCATGATCCTCCAACGCGAGATTCCGCCCGACCAGGTTATCAAGATGCTCGAAACGGGCCGGACCGACCTCCTTCCGCGTTTCATCTCGAAGAAAGGCAGACCTTTCTCCGCGTATCTGAAACTCGACAAATTGGGCAAGGTCGGTTTCGAGTTCGAGCCGCGAGCTGCCGGGGATAAGAAAACCGGTGGGGCGAAACCTCGGACATCGGGTGCCAAGACCGGTGGTCGCGGCAAATCGGCGGGGCGCGGGGCGTCGCCCGCCCGCTAGCCGGCCCACGGTCGAAAAGTCGGCCGGCGGAGGCGTGGGGGATTGACACCCCTACATCTTGTGTTAGCACTAGGGCACAGCCGCCCCCGATAGATGCGATGCCCCAAATGCAAAAGTATCGAGGATCGAGTGATCGATTCCCGACCGGTGAACCACTGTTCGGGAATCCGTCGGCGCCGCGTGTGCCTGAATTGCGAGTATCGCTTCACGACCTATGAGCAGATCGAACGCGCGGATCTGCTGGTGATCAAGCGAGACGGTCGTCACGAACCTTTCGACCGACACAAACTGAATGCCGGCATCGTCCGCGCGTGCGAGAAGCGACCCGTAAAGCTTGAAGACCTCGACCGTGCCGTCGAGGAGATCGTGCAGGAACTGGAAACCAACTACGGCCGTGAGGTCCATTCGCGCGAGATCGGGGCGAAGGTAATGGCCAAATTACACCAGATCGATGATGTGGCGTATGTCCGCTATGCCTCCGTTTACCGCCATTTTCAGGATGTGGGCGAATTCATCGAAGAGGTAAAAGCCTTGGAGCAAAAGCCGAAAGTCGATAGCCTCCAGCAGGATTTGTTTACTTGAGCAAACCACGTAGAAAATCGCGTTACTTATTTGTCTCGAAATGGTTGCGTTAAAGCAGGGACTACCGTTAATCCAGAACGACCAGGGGGTTGCGGTGACGTTCGAGAGTGATTGGCTGAAAGCCGCCGTGGACCGCGCTGCCCGAAAGGCGGGTTACGAGAGTTGGTGGTTGCTCGATGAGTTCAGTTCGGCGGTTTCGCAGTACCTGCGTCACGACTACACTCTGAACATCATCGAGTTGCCCAGCCTCGAACGGGTCGTCCGCGCCACCCTCCGGGACATCGGCTACCGGGAAATCGCCGTGCGGTTTCGCGCGGTGAACCCGTTCCAATGCATGTCATTGGCGGAATGCGTGCGCGCGGCGGACCCGTGCCGGGAGACGACTTTCTTCAAACGTCTCGCGGAGCGAATCGCGCGTCTGCACGACGCCAAGGTGCAGCACTTTCATTTTCACGATTTGCACCTCTGCGCCCGGCGACTACTGGAAGACGAAAACGCCCAGCCGTGGGCCTATCCGTTGATGCGGGCACGCATCGTCGCCTTTGTCCGCACGAAGGTCGAGGCGCTGCCCTGGCGTTGGAAGATGCAATGCACCATTCGTTGATCCCGTGACCCTTTTTGAAAAGATCATCCGGCGCGAGATACCCGCGAAGATCGCGTTCGAGGACGCTGATGTGATCGCGATTCACGATGTGAATCCGCAAGCGCCGGTGCATATCCTCATCATCCCGAAGAGGGTGATCGCGCGAGTCGGAGACGCTGGCGCGTCGGACGCCGAACTCCTCGGAAAGCTGCTCGTGGCCTCCCCGCGAATTGCCCGGGACCTCGGTGTCTTCGAGACCGGCTATCGCCTCGTCATCAACCACGGACATGACGCCGGAGAGACCGTGCCGCATTTGCACGTGCATCTTCTCGGCGGCCGGCCGCTCGCATGGCCGCCAGGTTGAGCGATCCTCCGGTGTTTTCGTGACTGCGGCCGGTCGTCGCGCGACCGGGGGCCGGGCAGCACCAACAAAAAGAAAACGGATCGGAGCAAACACTCCGATCCGTTCAGGATAGCCTGCGGGGCCGGACTACTTCATCAACAGCACCGAGCGGCTCCGCTTGATCTCGCGCGTGATCTTGCGGTGCAAAAAGGCGGACATGCCGGTGACGCGGCGGGGCAGAATCTTGCCGCTCTCCGTCACGAACTTGCGCAACAGGTCCGGGTTTTTGTAATCGACGGCTTCCGGCGCGATGTCCACGCGACGGCGCGGCATAATCCGGTTGGCGCGACGGAAGTTCGAACGACGCTGAGGTGTTTTGGGCTGCATACTTATCGGGTTTCGCGGTGCAAGGTGTGGCGCTTCAAAAACGGATTGTACTTCTTCTTCTCAAGCCGACCCGGGGTGTTCGGGCTCTTTTTGTTGCGCGTGGACACGTAGCGCGAAGCCGGTTTTCCTTCGGCTTTCGCTTCGGTGCATTCGAGGGTGATGATATCTCGTGCCATAAACTAAAATTCGGGACGGTAAAGGGGCTATTCCTTGTTGTCGGGCGTGAATTCTTCTTCCTCGCTGTCCTCCTTCTCGTCGTCGGTCAGGCCGAAGAGAGAGGTGACGGATTGCCGGACGCGCTTGGCCTTGTTCTGGCGCTCGATCTGCGACTGGCATTCGACGGTGAAACGGGTGAACGGGATCGCTTCCAGGCGTTCGTGGTTGATCGGCTTGCCCGACATCTCGCACGTTCCGTAGGTGCCGAGTTCGATCCGCTTGATCGCCTCGTCGATCTCGTAGAGCGCGTCCTGTTCCTGGGAAAGCAGGTTCAACGCGAAATCACGGTCGTACGCGTCGCTGCCGGCGTCGGCCTGATGCATGCCGAAAGCGCTCGCCTCGTTGCCATCGGCGCGCGCGCGCAGATTGTCCTGGGCCACTCCGTTCATGGAATCGAGCATCGCGTCGCGCAGGGCGAGGAGACGCTTCTTTTGCTTGCGCAGGAACGGCGCAAGCTTCGCGTCGGCTTCGTCCTCGTTTTTGGTCGAGCGCAGCAGGTAACTGGAAACCGAGGCCGTCAGGTCCTGCGCGCTGGCGGCACGCACGGTGTGGCCGTTCCCCGACGCCGCCGGGGTCGGCTCGGTTTGCGCAGGAGCGGCCGGCTCGGCATCAGCAACCTTCTTCGACTTGGGGGCGGATTTGGGCTTGGGCATAAAGACTGCGGAAAAGAGAGCGGACTTGAGAGGGAACGCGGATTCTGGTGTGGGAAGGGGGGGTATTTACTGGCATTTCGCCCGGCGCGCAAGGCACAAACTGCGTTTTTTCAAGAACTGGCGCTGGAGTAGCGCCGCAGGGCAAAAAGCCACAGGAACCGGCTCAAAATGAGCGACAAAACACAGGCGGACGCCAGTTGGAGCATGGGTCCGAGCGGCTGTGCTGAACTCCGGGCTAGGATACGCGCGGGCGTGTTGGCGACGACGATGACCGGGATCAGCCAACTGAAGATGAACTTGAACACTCCGGCGAACACCTGATCGGGGTAGCGGGCGATGCTCAGGAAGTTGAAATACCCGTAGATGAGCCCCTGCGCGCGTACGATCCAGAAGCTCAGCGTCGCCAGCGTGAACATGATGGCGTAATGGATCGCGGCTCCGAGGAAAACGGCGGTCGCATAGCAACCGATTTGGAGAGCGTTCGGAACGACGCCCAACTTCCCCAACGAGAAAACGACGAACGCGACGCCGACGAGGGCGTTGACCAGATTATCCAACCCGAAGCGGTATGCGGACACCGCGAACTGCGTGTCCACCGGCAGGAGCAGCATGAGATCCATGCGGCCGGTCCGGACGAGTTCGGGCAGGTTTGCTAGATTCACGTAGAACACGGCCTGAAATACCTGGCTGATGATCTGATGGGTGCCGATCAGAAGCACAACCTCCCATTTGGACCAGTCGCCGATGTGTTCCGTGTGGAGGAACAGCACCTCCACGAAAACGATCTGACCAAAAAACCACAGGAGTTCGGTCACCAGCCATAGCAAAAAATTCGCTTTGAACGCCATTTCGCGGATCAGCGAATTGCGGAGCAAGAGGACATAGATCTGCCAGTATCGTTGCATTTGTGCAAGTTTGCCTCGGACTCATCCGCCGACTGCTTGGAACTTGCGCAGGCCGCGCACCCACATCCAACGCCCGAGTCCCCACGCCGCCACCAGCCAACCGGCCTGGATGAGGAATCCTTGCAGAAGCTTTACGCCAACCACCTTTTCCTGAAACACGGCGACCGGAAAATAGAGTTCGTAGGTGAACGGCAGCCAGACGAGCGTTTCGCCAAGCCACCCCGGCAGCAGGTCCAAAGGGAACAGTCGGCCGCTGAGGAAGTATTCGAACGAAAACACGATGAAAACGACCGTCGAAATTTCCAGAAGCCAAAAGGCGACCATGGCGACCGCGTATGCCAGGAAGAATTGGAGCAAACCGGCCATCGCGAGCGATAAAACCGATAGAGGCCAAGTGATAAATCGTTCCGGGAAAGAGATGTAAGTATGAAAAAATGCAAATAGCGTACAAACGATTGGTACGGCAAAACAGGAGGAAGTGACTCGATTACCGAGGAAAAGCCCCACCCGATACTTGAGATAATCGACCGGTTTGACCAATAATGCATTGAGTTGCCCGTCGCGGATATCGGCCGCAATTTGCCATTCATCGTCAGTCGGTGTGATGAGATCGGAGACCAGCGCTGTCAGCAGGAAATAATAGACCATCGCTCCGAAGTCATAACCGCCGATGGTCTGCTGCCGTGAGCCGTACAGGGCCCGCCAGAGGTAAACCGTTCCAAAAAGCGGAACGATGTCGAAAAGCGTTCGGAGCAAAAAGTTCCATCGGTAAACGAGGGTATTTTGCAAACCGACTCCGAAGATCTTGAAATACTTGCTCAAATGAAACGAAATACAGTGTTTCTTACAGTGCAAAATCCTTTCTTCGCCGTTTTCGGACAAGCTCTGCCGCCAGACGGAGAGCCTCGATCATGCTCCCGGGGTGCGCTTTGTCCTGGCCGGCAATTTCGAACGCCGTGCCGTGATCCGGACTGGTCCGGATGATCGGCAGGCCGAGGGTCACGTTGACGCCGGTTTCAAAGGCATGAAGCTTGAGAGGGATAAGGCCCTGGTCGTGGTACATGCAGAGCACACCATCCCATCGACCCGCCGCTGCTTGATAAAAAACGGTGTCCGGCGAAATCGGGCCGGAAAACGTCGCTCCCGCTGAGTCGTAAGCCTGATTCAATTCCCCGACCGCCGGTTCGATGTGATCGATTTCTTCGCTTCCCAGAGTGCCGCTCTCGCCGGCATGCGGGTTCAGACCCGCCACGGCGATGCGCGGCGCGCGCCCGTGCCGCAAGACGAGGAATTCGGCGAGCAATTTGCCGACGCGCACAATTTCACTCCGGTCGATCCGCCCGAGCGCAGCGACGAGAGGAAGGTGCGTGCTGAGCAGTGCCACCGTGAGCGAGCCGCCGGTGAGCAGCATCGCGTAATTGGAAACCCCGCACCGGTCAGCGAAAAATTCCGTCTGCCCGGGGTAGCGGAAGCCGATTGCATACAGGCTCGCCTTGCACACGGGAGCGGTCACGACCGCCGCGAAATCGCCACCCAGGGCACCCTCCGCTGCCTCTTCCAATCCACGCCACACCGCGCCGGCGGTTTCGGCGGATGGTTTTCCCGGGACGACTCCCTCCGGCACGGACCCGATCACCCGGTATTCAAATCCCTCGTCCAAACGCCCCGATGCGAGAGCCGCCGCGACGACTTCCGGGCCGATCCCCGCCGGATCGCCCAGCGTGACCCCGATGACCGCTTTTCTTCCGGCATCCGACATACCCGCATCAGCGATGATTGGTCACTCCGACCTGACGGCACATCGAGAGCACCGGGCAGCGGCTGCAACGCGGGGCGTTCCCCGTGCAGACGTGTTTGCCGAAGGGGACGAGCAACGCATTGATTTCAACCCAATAGCGTTGCGGCAGGACTTTTTCGAGGGCGACGGTCGTTTTTTCTGGGGAACTGGTCGCAACGTAGCCCCAACGGTTGGTGATGCGGTGAACGTGGATATCCACCCCCACGCGCGGCTGCCCGCAGGCGATCCCGAGAACCAGGTTCGCGCATTTGATCCCCACGCCGCGAAAGGCGAGCAGCGCCTCCAGATCGCAAGGCAGTTCGCCGCCGTACTTTGCGACGGTCTGGCGGGCGATCTCGAGGATCTGCGGGGCCTTCGCCTCGTGGAAAGTGGATGCTTCGATCAGGGCATCGATCTCGGAGGCCGTGAGCGCGGCGACCTCCGCCGGAGTGCGCGCCCGCGCGAAAAGCCGCCGCGAGATCGGCACGGTGTCTTCGTCGCGCGTGCGGATGGAGATGATACAGGCGAGCAATTGCTCGAAAGGGCTCGTGAAGCCGTCGTCGAACAACTCGAACAAAGCGGCCTTTCGGAAAGGTCGCACCCCTTCGCGGATGGCGTCCATCGCGGCATCGATGTCGAACTGGACTTTCGTGTCGTTCGGTTCGGCCCCGGTTCCCATCGGTGAAGGAAACCCGCCGGACTTCGAATGATCGGACTTTGGCATGGTCGGTCGTCTATAAAGGTGCGCGTCGGTCGTCAGTACGCCGCCACGCAGACGGTCGGTTGCGAAGGTTCCGCCGAATCAGGCGGTATGCAACTTCCCGATCAACCTCCCCAGGCCAAAGGCAAAATCCTCGACCACGACGCGGGCGTCGGCGAGCCCGACAACGAGATGGTCGACCAGCGCGCGCGGGAACTGGCGGACATCGCCGGCCTGGACCGTGACGAATCCGTCGAGGATTTTCGGCGGCAGGCGCGCGAGGAACTGCGCGGCGTCGATCCGAACGTCCCGAACGACGATTCAGGCCCCGTCGCCGATCTCATCGCCGAGGACGATGTGATCGGGGAAAGCGGCGGTGCGACCGCGCCCGCGACGAATGCCGCGATGCAGGGGGACGAACAAACGATTGGCGAGCAACTCTACAGCGAGGGGATCGACGAGGCTGACCACGACCGCATGACGGCCTCCCGCCGCGAGGAACGCCGCGACGAGCCTTGACCGGCCAATCCGCCGCGAACGTGAGTCATCCAACGATAGCTCGCCGGTTCTGGGGCGTTTGTCGCAACAGCGGAGCAGCGGGATCAGTCAAATGGAAGGGTGATCTCACTGTTCCAAGGTGGTAGCCGTTTGGCTGCGACGAGGTGGTGAGTGGGCGACGGCACGAGTGGCGCCAGCTTCCCGGCGTCTGGCAGGCGGTCGTCGCCGTCTGACCGGTCGATGCGCGCTACGATGCCAAGCCGACGGCGCAGCAAATCGCGAAGCCATTCCAGGAACCGCGCGACCCGCAACGGCGCATCCGGGTGAGGCGACCCGTTCAGAATGTTGCGCAGGAGCTGCGACATATTCAGTGTTGCGCCATGCTCCGAAGCACTCGGCAGAGCCGGTGCTCCAAACGCGCTTCGGACGGAAACCTTTAAAAAATCTTGATGAACGCTTTCTTGCGCAGAGAGGAGACCCACTGGTCCTGCATGCGTTCGCGCTCGGTCGAGCTAATTTTCTTCTCCAGCTCGGGCCGCACGTCCGCCAGCGGCTTCGTGTACGAGGCTTTCCGCTCCGTCACTTTCATGATGTAATAGGCCTGTCCTTGATCGACGATGGGGCTGATCTTGTTCACGTCGAGGCGGAACGCGGCGTTGGTGAGGTTTTCGTTGAGCGTTTTCTTATCGATCCAGCCCCAATCGCCGCCGGTCGAGCGGCTGCTGTCGTCGCTGTAAAGTTTGGCGAGGTCCTCGAACTTCGCTCCCCCCGCTAGCTTCTTGCGGATTTCCTCCGCGACGGCTTTTTGCGGATCGGTTTCGCCGGCGACCGGGGTGCCTTTGTTCACGGCGATCATCCAGAGGTGGATTTGCTCGGGCGTCGTGTACTCCGGTTTGCTGGTGGTGTAGAGCGAATCGATCTTGATCGGGGAAACGATCATGTCGCTCTTGACGTTCTGAAACCGCATCGCCTGGACGATGATTTTCTCACGTTCCGACTCCCGAAACTTCGTCAGCGTGTACCCCTGCGCTTGCAACGTGCGCACGAACGCCTGCCGGTCGCCGCCGAACTCCTCGCGGATGATCGTGTCCACGCGTTCGTCGATGAAACGCTGCGGGATCTGGAATTCCTTCTTCTTGAACTCCTGGATGATCAACTGCCGGTCGATCAACTCCTGCAACGCACCGCGCCGGGCTTCGCGGATTTTGTCGGCCAGCTCCTGGCCATTGTATTGGCTGCGCAGGGTCCGTTCCCGAGGGGCGACGAGGTCGCGCACCTGGGAGAACGTGATGACATCCTTGTTCACGAGCGCCGCAACGC
>CALMVM010000641.1:0-2946 GCA_937873255.1 uncultured Verrucomicrobiota bacterium
CCCGGCTGGACGGACGCGGGGGTAAGCGGCTGGCCGTTGGTCCGCCCGGCGAAAACAAGCTCGAACTTCCAATCCCTCGGTCGGGCGCCCCGCAGGACGTAATCGATCATCAATCGTTCGTAGTGCCCCATGCCCATGCGCGGCCCAGGACGGTTCTGGGAGAGATAGCGCACCCGGGTTGGTCCTGCCGATTTGTCCATCGCTCGTTTTGGGAAAGGGAAAAGGTCAGCGCCTCAAGGCCGCATCGTAGCACGCTCGCAGCAGCGGGCGGACGGCATCCGCCGAGTACCGGCGTGTGAACTGCGTCCGCGCCGCCTGGCCGAAAGCGAGATTCTCGGCTGGCTCGAGCAAACGTAGAATGTTTCGTGCCAACGTTTGCCCGTCGCCCGTCGGCGAGAGCAGGCCGGCGCGGCCTCCGTCGAGCACCTCGGACATGGTCCCATGGTCGCTGGCGGCCACCGGAATACCGCGAGACATCACCTCCAGCAGGGTATAGCAGGGCAGATAGTCATAGTGAGTCGGATAAGCGAAGACATCCAGCGTCGGCAGCACCGAGGCCAGCAGTTGCCCGCGCTCGATGTACGGCTGCCAGACGATCCCGCGTCCGCGCAACTCTTCGGCAGGCAGCGCCGGCTCGCAGCCCCCGATCAGCAATTCCGCGTCGGGCCGGGCCGCACGCACGCGCTCCCAGGCCGCGAGCAGTGTCGGGCCGCCTTTGTGCTCGAAATTGCGCGCGATGAAGCCTACCCGGCATGGGCGCTCGCGCGTGGGCCGCGCCGGCACCGATGGCAAAAACGTCGGCACAACACTGATTTTCTCCGCCGGCATGATCCCGCGCCGCGCGAAGGATCGCGCCGCGTCCTCGCTGTAAGTCATCAAGCACGCGGCCTGAGGCAGGTCGCCCGAGTTGACGTTGACGCCCAAGAACCGGCCCAACACGCGGTTGGCGCGGTCGCGTCGGCGGAGCATCCCTTCCGGGAAACGCCGTGCATGGCGGTACAGGTGCGCCAGTTCGCCGCCGTTGGAGGCGACCAGCGGACAATCGAGACCGTCGAAACGGGCGCTGAAAACATGGACATGGATGAGGTCATATTCTCGCGTGTGCAGCGAGAAAAAACGGAAGGGCTCCCAAAATAACAAATTCGCCTTCCTGAACCGCTCGATGGCGTGACTCGCCGCCACCAGGGCGAATTCACGCAGGAGATTCTTTTTCTCGCCCCACGCCCGCTTCAGCGACGCCCGACGCCCCCGCTCCCGTAGCGCGCCGCGCGCCAGCGCGCGGTCATAGGGTTCGTACTCCACTCCCTCGGGCGGATTGTCCAGCAACGCCAGAGAGTACGTCACGTCGCCCCCGGGCGGGTCGAGATCCGGCATCGGGCTGACCAGCAATACCTTGAGCGGGCGCATGCGCGTATCACGTTTCCGCGCGGCCGGACCACGCCAGCACCTCCCGAAATGCCTCCAGCGTGGCCCGCGCGGTGTGCATCCAGGTGAACCGATCCAGAACATGGGCGCGCAGAACCGGATCGACCGGCGTTTCCCAGGCCGCGCGGACCGCCTCGCGGATCGACGCCGGCGAGGCCGGGTCGCAGTACCACGCCAGAGCGCCGAAGTAATCCCGGGCGTACCCGCGCTCCGTCGTGACCACGTTGCATCCACACAGCGCGGCTTCCAGCGACACGAGGCCGGTCGTCTCGAACCACGAGGGCAGCACGTGGACGCGCGCCGCGCGGTAGAGCGGCACCAACTCCTCCTGCGGCACACCGTCCAGAATCCGGAAGTGCGGCGGCAGTTCGCGCCGGCATTGCCGGTGGTAGGCGGCGTGGTGCGGGTGGGACTGGCCGACGAGGATCACCGGCCAGCGCGTTTCGTTTTTCAGGGCGCGGATCAGGCCCAGTTGGTTTTTGTGCGGCTCGAACCGGCCCGAATAGAGGATGTAATCCCGGGCCGCCCCGGCCGGCCCGGGCGTGAAGCGGCGCTCGTCCACCGCGTTGGGCACGACGTGATAGGGTGTGGTGACGCCGAGTTCGCGGCGGATCGCCTCGCCCTCGCTACGCGAGTTGGGCAGCAGCAGGTCGGCCATCTCGTACGTCACCCGCTTGCTGATGAGGTGTTCGTTGAGCGCCTCGCACTTCTCGCTGGCGCGGCCCTGCAAGGAGCCCCGTAGCAGGGCCAGGCCGAGCCGGAGGCGGCCCGTCCAAAATGCGCGCCGGCTGCCGGTG
The DNA here is from genome assembly GCA_937873255.1 of uncultured Verrucomicrobiota bacterium. GTDB lineage: Bacteria > Verrucomicrobiota > Verrucomicrobiia > Chthoniobacterales > SZAS-18 > CAHJWO01. The sequence continues at coordinate 2,223 of CALMVM010000641.1, forward strand.
CGGTACTGGCCGGTGGTGTAGTCGCGGCTCCAGTAGATCGTGGAGAGCAGCACGGGAACCCCCGCGCGCCGACAGGCACGCAGGACCGCGGGGGGCAGGCCGAAACCCTCGATCACGTCGTAGTCGGCGGGACGCTCGTCGGCCGAGAACGACACCCGCACGTCCGCGCCCAGCATCGTCAGGTGCGCGGCCGTCTGGTCGATCTGCACGCGGTGGCCGCCCGGCACCTTGTCGCCGTCGATCATCCACAGCAGGACTCGCAGGGCAGCGGTCATCACGCGGAGAGACCGCCGGCGGCGGGGGCCGACGCCCGGTCGACCTCCAGCGCCCGGCGATAGCTGGCGAGCAGTCGCGGGCGGACGACATCGGCGGAAAAGGTGGACGTGAAAAAATCGCGCGCGGCGCGGCGGTAGCGCGCGTTGGTTTCCGGTTCCAGCAAGCGCAAGAGGTTCCGCGTGAGCGCGTCCACGTCGCCGGGCGCGAACAAAAGTCCGGCCCTGCCGCCGTCGAGCATCTCCGGCACCGCGCGGTAATCCGTGGCCGTGACGGCCACGCCGCGGCTCATCGCTTCCAGCAATACGAGTGGCAGGCCGTCGAACCGGGTCGGATAAGCGAACACGTCGAAGGATGGCAGCAGGCCGGCCAGCAATTCCTCGCGCGGCACTCGCGGCAGCCACCGGATGCCGCGCGCCGTCAGTTCGGCTTCCCCTTGCGGGGGCGGACT
>CALMVM010000641.1:2956-4039 GCA_937873255.1 uncultured Verrucomicrobiota bacterium
GCACCCGCGCGAAGGCTTCCAGCAGCAGCGGTCCGCCCTTCGACACGAAATCCTGGGCGATGAACCCGATGCGCCGGGGGCGGCGGTCAACGGTGGTCGCCGGAGCGGCGGGCAGGTACGTGGGCACCTGGTCGATGGCGCTCTCCGGGACAACGCCCCGCCGCACGTACCAGTCCTTGACGTGCCCGGATGGTGCGATGATGCGCCGCACCTGCGGCACCCGGTAATAGGCGAGGTTCACGCCGAAAATGCCGGCCAGTAGCCGTTCCACACGTTCGATGGCGCGCGTGCGCGTGAGCGACCATCCGCGCGCGTCCGTGTAGAGGTAGCGCACGGGAATGTCCCCGCCCATCAGCAGCGGGCAGTCGAGCCGCCGGAATCCGCAGTCGAAGGCGTGGACGTGCACGAGGTCGTACTCGCCCGGACGCACCGAGAAGACCCGGAACGGCTCCCAGAACAGCCACCGTGCCCGGCGCAGCAGGTTCACGGCCTTTGCCAGCAGGGTCGCCCACGATTCGTACCAGCGGTTTTTCCCGGTCTTCCAGGCGCGCAGGAACGCCGCGCGGTTGGCGTGTTCCACCAGGGCTCCGCGCGCCAGCGCATCGGCGTAGTTTTCGTATTCCACCCCTTCGGGTGGATCACCGAGGAGGGCCGCCGTGTAGACGAGATCGCCGCAGGGCGGGTCCAGGCCACGCAACGGGCTGATCAGGAGGACGCGCACAATCTTTTGGGGACTCGCACAGGGCCGACCGCCCGCTCGATCCCGCCCCGGCTACCCGTTGGTGGGCGCGGGGGCGAGCGTGATCCGCAGGCGGATGAACTCCGTCGCACTGGCGGTGACATCCACCTTCACCCGAATCACCGGATCGCCCGTCGTCGGGTCATCGGCGAGCGTCTCGGTCAGGTCGGGCGTCACCGTCTGCCAGTTGAGCGCCGACGGGTTCGGGGAAACCTCCACGGCTGCGGTCACGCCGAGCGCGCCCGCGCTCCGCCGGTACGTCAGGGTGAGATAACGCGCCGCGCCGCCGGTTTCCAGACCAACGGTGGGCAGCGCCGCGCGGTCGGCGGCGCGGCGCGTTATCT
>CALMVM010000641.1:4063-4302 GCA_937873255.1 uncultured Verrucomicrobiota bacterium
AGGCCAGCGGGCCGCTGAACGCCGGGTTGTTTTGCTGTGGCGCGGTGAAAAAGGCCGCCGCCCATTGGCCGAAGTCCGCTTGGACCGTCAGCGGGACCGCGACGCTGCTCGCGTTGCCCACGGCGTTGCTGACGGTCACTCGGTAAACGCCCGCCTGACTCGGGGTCACGTGGTTCAGGGAGAGCGTGGCACCCGTCTGGCCGGCGAGGTCCTCGCCATTCATCTGCCATTGGTAGCTC
>CALMVM010000642.1:0-8355 GCA_937873255.1 uncultured Verrucomicrobiota bacterium
CCCGATGAGAATCCGCCGCCAGTCCGCCGCCTTCACGCTCGTCGAAGCGATGTTCTCCACAACCATCGCCGGCGTGCTCGGGGGGATCATTTACCTCGTCGGCGCGGAATCGCTGACCTCCTTCGCGCGCAACGTTTCCATCAACCGCACCTACACCGATGCGCGCATGACCCTCGACCGCATCGCCCAGACGGTCGGTTCGGCCGGGCACACCCCGGTGCTCATCGACACCAACGGCGCGACGACGACCGCCAGCCCCGCCGCCGGCATCCGGTTCTACCGCGCCAATCCGCAATCGAGCTACAAGATCACCGTCGGCGCGACCGGGCCGATCAGCGCGAACAAGAGCATCACGGTTGCGTTGGCGACCGGCCAGATCGCGCCGCTGGTGAAGGACCTGGCGACCATCCCCACCCTCGGCTACCAGGGAACGATCAGCAGCGTCGTCACCAGCGGCTCGTCCTGTGTGCTGACCTTCGTCAACACCATGACGGCCGACTGTTCGCCGGCTCCGACCGCCGTCGTCGACCTCACCAACCCGCAGTTGTACATCCAGACCTTCACCCAGGTCTCCTACGTGGTCGTCGGCAACCAGTTGCGCTACTACCCGCAGGCCAAGAGCGTGTCCGTCGATGGCGCGACGGCCTTCAACAACACCGCGAATTACCAGGTGCTCGTCAATCTCGTGTCGACCGCCTACAACAGCGCCGGCGCGGCGGCCTCCCCACTGACGCCCTTTTCCATCGTCAATTCGCCGACCGTCCAGGTGCAGCTATACGCGGAAAACCCGGACTACAACAATCGCACCACCGCGCGCTCGGCCGCGGTCGGTTCGGCGAACACCTACACGTTCATGCAGTGCTCGCTCGGCGCGCGCTCCCCGGTCGCGCTGCGCAGCCCGTACTAGGAACCGCCGCCTTTCTCCATCGCCTCCCATGCCCTCGCATTCGCTCTCTCCCATCGCCCTCCGGCCGCCGGGCCGACCCGAGCACGGCAGCACCCTGCCGGCCACGATGATGGTCGTCGCCGTGATCCTGGCCTTCCTTTCCGCCGCCGCGCTGCTGACCAGTCAGGACGGTCGTTTCGCCGTGCGACAGCAGGGCAACACGGACGCCCTGACCGCCGCCGACGCCGCCCTGGAATACGCCTACGGCCAGTGGAAAACCAGCGTCGCCGCGACCATCCACGGCAACAAGGCCGCCGTCCCGCCCGCGAGCACCTGGGCGCCGGACACGCTGTTGACCAAGTTCAATGCGAGTTACGCGAACACGGGCGCGTTCGCGGCCAACACCGGCATCGTCATCCCGAGCGGCAAGCTGTTCATCCGCTCCACCGACCGGAACGGCCAGCCGCTGATGTCCGGCAACACGGACGTTTCCGCCTCTGCCGCCCCGGTGTACGCCGACACCAGCAACGTCCCCGGCTACCCCGGCTGGAGCGGCAAGACGTACAACTACGTGGCGAGCGTCACCGTGACCAATCCCAACCACGCCGGCCGCTCGGGCAGCGACAGCGCCATCACGGTCAACCGGTACTTCCAGGTCACGACGGTGCCGCTTTTCCAGGCCGCCATTTTCTACGAGAACGACCTGGAAATCCATCCCGGTGCGAAGATGGTCGTCACGGGCCTGGTCCATTCCAACGCCAGCGTCTATGCGCTCGGCTTCCTGGCGAACGTGCAGTTCATGAACAACGTGTCGTACGTCGGCACCTACCAGGAATCCAGCAACCCGTCCGTGCGCTACGGCTGGGACGGCTCGAACAGCTCGGCCAGCGCCACCCCCGAAATCTACAACGCCTACTACGGCGGTTTCCCCGATTACTGGGCCGACGGCAAGCCCTCTTCCACGAGCACCACCCGCGCCAGCCAGATCAATCAAGTCAGCTACATCGATCCGTTCGGCGGTGCCTCGCAAAACAACAACGGCCTGCACGACATCGTCGAGGTCCCCCCGAGCACGAATACCTCCGACCAGATCGCCTACAACAACGCCTCCCTGCGCATCATCATCGACAGCTCGCAGACCACCGACGCCGCGCGCTACCAGATCTTCGACGGCAGCAACAACGCGCTCACCGGCGTGGACCGCACGAACGTCCTCGCCGCCCTGAAGGCCACCGCGCCAACGACCTTCACCGACCTGCGCGAAGCGGCCACGGTGACGGCCACTTCCGTTGACATGGCGAAGCTCGCCTACGCTACCGTGCCCACCACAACTCTGAACACCGGCGCGGAATTCGGCGCGCAGACGTTCCCGACCGGAACCAATTCCGACGGCACGGCGTACGGCACGACCGCCGGCGGCACGACCTTCCAGAAGAATTTCTCGGGCACGGTCTACATCCACGATGTCGGCGCGACGACCAGCTCGACGCGCAAGGCCATCAGCCTCGTCAACGGCCGCAAGCTCGGCCAGGATGTCAGCATCGCCACCGACAACGGGCTGTACATCCAGGGCGACTACAATACAGGCGGCAACCAGGCCAGCGACGTGCCCACCAACGGCACCGGCACCAACCCGCAGGTCACCGGTTACAACCGGCATTCTTCCGCCGTCATGGCCGATGCGGTGACGGTGCTGTCCAACAGTTGGTCGGATAATAACTCCGGCAGCTCCCTGTCCTCGCGGACGGCCACCGCCACCACCATCAACACCGCCATCCTCGCCGGCGACGTGCCCTCCAACGCCGGGGGCGACGGCATCGCTTCCGGCGGCGCACACAATTTCCCCCGCTCCCTGGAGAATTGGGGCCCGCCCAGCAACAGCTCGACCTACGTCAACTTCACCTACACCGGCTCGCTGGTGGAAGCGTTCCGTAGCGAGAAGTTTACCGGGAGCTGGCAGACCAATAACGTCTACAAATGGCCCAACCGCCTGTGGAGCTTCGACACGAATTTCCTGATGAAGCAGCCGCCCGGCGTGCCGACCGGCATCCAGTTCTCCCGCGGCCGTTACGAGCGCGCGATCAACTGATCTCCCCTCCATCCTCTCCCGATGAAAAACCGTATCGCCGCTGCCTTGGCGCTGGCGCTGTTGGGATCGGCCATCCCGGCGCCCGCAAACATCAATTTCACCCTCGCCACCAAGCACGGTTCACCGGAATCTCCCGACCCCGAGAACCGGTACATCACCGACGGCGAAAATCACATTTACCTGCGAATCCCGAGGGATTGGAAGGCGACGAGCAGCGCGGAGCGATTGGAGTTTATGCCGCCGCAAACGGGCAGCCACGTGCAGATCAGCCAGGTGCCCGGTGTGCAGGCGCTGCCGTTGGACCCGGCGGGTCTCGCCGCCCTGCGGAAGGACGCGCAGGCGCGATTGCCCGAAGGCGCGAAAAACATCCACGCCGCCGGCGAGGAAAACGATCTGCTGCCGGTGTTCGGCTGGAAGAGTTTCGAGGTGACGTTCGAGTACGAGTTCTACGGCCAGCAGATGCGCCGCAGCATGCTGTACGTGAACATGATCCCCGGCCGGGTCGTGCAGGTGAGCGTGACGGCGGTGGCAGCGGATTTTGAGAACGTCCACGAGAAGTTGCGCAAGCTGATGTTCGGCTGGTTCGAGCCGAACCGCGACCTCCCGCCCGAACAGGCCCGCCAATACGAGGCAGGCGAGATCAGAGGAAGTTAATTCTGCACTTTCTCAGTAGCGCACCGACAACCCAACAAAGGGTTGGTAGTCCGGAGCGGCGCGCGTCACGCCGAAGTTGCACCCGCAATCGACCTCCGCGTTTTTGCCGATGTAGTAAATCAACCCGGCATCCACCTCGCCGTCCACCTCGCTGTCCGACCCACGGTTCACACGGCTGTACCATTCGGCGTAGACCGTGAATTTCTTGTCCAGAAAATTGTAGCCGAGATAGGCGATGTTGGTGAAGGCCGCCTCGTAACGCGTGTCGGCGTCATTGCGCACCGCGTCGAACTCCGTCTGGAGTCCGAGCTGGAAATTGGCGGGCAGGGTGATGCTGAGAGGCAACTCCACGCCGCCTTCCACGCGTTTGTTGCCGAAGTGAGCGGTGTTGGTCGGCAACTTCAGATAGGGCAGGATGCCGAAGGCGAACGTACCGCCCTCGTTGCCGAAAAGGTTGTATTTGAATAGCAACGTCAGGTCGCCGAAACCGGACTGCGTGCTGACCGTGCGCGCGTCGCGGTCGCGGGTGCGCAGGTTGATGTAGCCCTCGTAGAGAACGTCGAGTTCGGTGCGTTTCGTGAGGCCGATGCGCAGATCGAAAGGCGCGGCATTCCACTGGTCGATGTCTACACGCGCGCGCTCGGGGTTGTGCCGGTCGTAGACATAGTTGGCGAGGTCCATTTCCAACTGGACGTGCCCCGCGTCCACCGTCACCGGTCCCGTGAACTGGCTCGGCCGGTCGGGGCTGAACTCGCGCTGCTGATCGTTCGGCACCGGGTCGAACAACGTGTAGCGGTCCTTGTCCGGCGTGGAGGCCGGCGGCAGCGTGTCGCCTGCAAAAACACCGGTCGCCGCCGCGAGCCACCCGACCGCCGCGACCGTGCGCAGAAACATCTTCACATGCCGATGATCTCGTAGCCGCCGTCTACGTAGAGCGTTTGTCCCGTGATGGATGCCGCGCCGTCGCTGGCGAGGAACACGCCCATCGCACCGAGTTCTTCCGTCGTGCAGGAACGACCCAGCGGCGCACGCTCGGTGTAGTGTTTCATCATCTGGTTGAACCCGGCGATCCCGCGTGCCGCGAGGGTGTTGACCGGACCGGCGCTGATGCAGTTCACCCGGATTTTTTTCTTGCCCAAGTCGTACGCCAGATAACGCGTTGAGGCTTCCAGGCTGGCCTTCGCCACACCCATGACGTTGTAGCGCGGAATGACCTTTGCCGCCCCGTAATACGACATGGCGATGATGCTGCCGCCCTGCGTCATGAGCGGCTCGGCTTCGCGCGCGAGCGCCACGAGCGAGTACGCGCTGATGTCGTGCGCGATGCGGAACGCCTCGCGAGAGGTCGTCACGAACTGATCTTCCAACGCCTCCTTCGGTGCGAACGCCACCGAGTGCAGCACGAAATCCACGCGGTCGGTGTGGTTGCGCACGCTTTTGAAAAATTCCGTGATCTCCTCGTCGCGGCTCACGTCGCACGGGTAAAAGGGCACGTCCTGGCCGAGTTCACCCGTCAGTTCCTCGACGTTGTCCTTGATGCGTTCGCCCTGGTAGCTGAAGATCAATTTCGCCCCGGCGGCAGCCCAGGCTTGGGCAATGCCCCAGGCGATGGAGCGTTTGTTGGCGACGCCGAAGACGAGGCCGGTCTTGCCGGCGAGGGTTCCAGTGGACATAGACAAAAAATAGGGAGGTGGAGGCTTCAGGGCAAATGCCTGCCGACCATCTTTCCCCCGTTCCCCGTCGCTGTCGAACGCTTCTTTTTCGCCGCTGGTCCGTGACGAAATGCCGTTGGGCAAAGGTCTTTCAACTCGCAGCCCACGCAGTCCGGGTTGATCGCTGTGCAACGCGCCCGGCCGTGCGCGATGAGCCAATGGCTCCAGATCGTCCAATGCTCGCGCGGGACGATTTTCTTGAGATCGTGCTCGATCTTCTCGGGATCGGCGTGCGTGGTCAACTTCAGCCGTTGAGACAACCGGCCGACGTGCGTATCGACGACGATGCCGAAGTTGACGTTGAACGCATTGCCGAGCACGACGTTGGCCGTTTTGCGTCCGACGCCCGCGAGCGCGGTCAGCGCGTCCATCTCGCGCGGCACCTCGCCGCCGTGGCGCGCGACGAGATCGGCAGCCATCGCGCGGATGTTGCGCGCCTTGCCCCGGTAGAAATTGGTGGTGCGGATGAGGGTTTCGAGTTCGTCCGGAGCGATGTTCGCGTAGTCGGCGGCCGACCGGCAGCGGGAGAACAACGGAGCGGTCACCATGTTCACGCGCTTGTCGGTGGTCTGCGCGGAGAGGATCGTGGCGACGAGGAGTTCGAGCGCGTTGGCGAAGTTCAGCTCGCAACGCGCGTCCGGATAGAGCGCGGGCAGGCGGCGGACGAGTTCGGCGGCGCGTTCGGGACGGGTCATTGTCGGTCGATTGTTTCGATCAAAGCAGCGGCACGAACCCTGCCTCGGCAAAATGTCGGTCCGTCGTCACCGCCTCCGAGATGCCCCGCTGCGTCATAATCACGAAACTGGCGCAATCCACGAAAGAATAGGCGTGGTCAAGGTGTTGCCTGAGAAACGCCTTTGTCCGGCTCATGGGAACCTCATCGGAAGACACCACGGTAAGCGCCCGCCAATTTTCGGTATAATCGAGGAAGCGAGACACGAGGTGACTTTTGCGGCGGGCGATCAACAGCGTGCAGCACTCGCCAATCATCCAATCGCTCGTCACGTTACGACACCTTTCCGCCGACGCGCGCGCTGCCACTTCGCGAACAGCGCGGTGAGCAGGATCGTCGGAATTGAGCAGTGCAAAAAACGCGCTGGTGTCCCAGAAGAATTCAACCGCCATAGATGGCACGATCGATCTCGGCGTTGGTCAGGCTGCCCATTGGTTCGGCATGGTCGGCCAACTCCACCAACGACGGGCCGCCCACATCCTCTTCGGAGCCGAAACGCTGGGCCAACACCGCCGGCACCTCGGCACGCGCTTCAGGCGTCATGCGCGGCACCACCGGCTTCGGCTCGAAAATGACCTCCGTCGTCTCCGGCAGGTCCACCGCTTCGAGCGGGCGAAACACACCCCGCTCATAGATCGCGTGAATGACTTTCATGGCAACACACGATGCACGCGGCGACGCCGAGCGTCAACGCGCCGGGATGGACCCCGCTCGTTTCATCACTTCGCCGGTGTCGAAGCCGGCAACGCAGCGAGGCGGTCTTTCGCTTGAGCGACCCACGGAGAGGTGGGGTAACGTTTGACGAGATCGTCGTACGCCTTGCGGGCGCGGGCGATCTGGGTGTTTTTGGTGTTGGCGTCGGCGAGGGTGGAGGCCTGTTTTTCGAGGAGTTGGCCGCCTTTCCAGAGGCCTTCCGGCGCATCCGGGGAAGTCGCGTAAAACGCCGCCACCTTCAGGTAGGAATCGAGCGCGCCGATTTCGCCTTTGCCTTCCTGCACGACGCCGTTGAGAAACAGTGCCCGCGCCTTGGCCGATTGGGGCGCGTTCTGGGCGCTTGTGACCTCGGCGAGCCGCTTCATCGCGTCGTCCCACTTCTTCGCGGCGATCAGACCTTCCGCGATGCCGAGCTTGGCCTCGGGAGCCTTCGCGGAACGCGGATACGTCGCCGCCAGTTCCTCGTACAGTTTCGCCGCCGCCGCCTTGTCCTTGGCCTCCGTTACCTTGGCGCGTCCGTAGAGGGCGAGCGCCTGCGCGTCCTGAACATCGGCCGGAGCCTGCCCCGGAGGGACGCCGGACGGCACGGGGTAATCCGCCGCGAGTTTCTCGTACACCGCCGCCGCCGACGCCGGGTCGGTCGCCAACAGCTCGCTGCCGTACTGATCGATGTCCGCCGGGCTGTAGACCACGCTCGGATCATACGCCGCCTTCATGTCCGCCAGCGCCTTCGCCGGATCCTTGACCAACGTGATCGACGCCAGCCGGAACAAAATGCGGCTGCGCGCAGCCGGCTTGTCCTTGTACTTGTCGGCGAGGGCCTGGAAATACTGCGTCACTTCCTCGGGCTTCTTCACGCGTGCGGCGGCGAGCATCTGCTGGCACTGGAGGAGGTTCTCCAGTCCCAGCGCGGTCGCCGGGGCATCGGGAAATTTGTCCAACTGCTGCTCGCTGGCCGCGATGCTCTTGCCGACGTTGGTTTTCCAGACCTCCTGCTGCGGTGCACCCAAGGAGATGAACCCACCCATCTGCTTGGCCGCCGACAGCCACAACGCCGCCAGCTTGCCGAGCGCTGCGGGGGCCTCGGGGGCGTTCGGCTTTTTTTCGAGGAAACGCGTGTAGGTCGCCGCCGCCGCGTCGGTCTGTTTATCCTGCGCCTGCGCGCCAGCAATGCGCTCGTACGCCGCGAACGCCTGTTCGCTGTCGGGGTATTTGTCCACGAACTGCGTCAGGACTTTCGCCATGGCGTCGAGGTTTTTGTCGCCGATGTAGATGTTCGCGCGCTGGAAATACGACGACTCCGCCTCCTTCGTGCCCTCGAAGCGTTTGCCGAGGTCCTCCAGGGTGGTGAGGGCGGCGTCCTTCGCTCCAGAGCTTTGCTGCGCCTGCGCCTGCGCGAGCAGCGCGTAGGGCATCATTTTGCTGTTAGAGAATTGCGTCTGGAACGTCTTGTTCTCGGTGATCGACGCGGCGTAATCCTTTTTCTGCAAATTCACCGTCGCCACCCAGTACGCGGCTTCCTCCGCCTGCGGCTGATCCTTGAAGTTGTCGCGGACCTTCCTGTATC
>CALMVM010000642.1:8365-10191 GCA_937873255.1 uncultured Verrucomicrobiota bacterium
CCTGTATCCCGCGAGCGCGGCGTCGAGCTTCTTGCCGTCCTTGAGCGCGTTGGCGCGGGCGAGTTCGGCCATGGCGGCGTATTCCTTTTTCGGATTGCCCGTCAGGAAATTATCGAGCTTTTTGACGGCCTCGTCGTACTTGCCCTGCTGGGCATCCGCCTGCGCCTGAAGGAGGATCGCCGTCTCGCGCTGGCGGCTGGTCGGATAATACTTGGTCAGGTCGCCGAGGTATTTCTCGGCCTTGGTCGGTTCGGTCGGGAACAGATTGGCAATCGCGAGAGGGAGCGATTCGCCGGCCGGGTCGCCCGGGTACTTCGCCACGAACCGGTCGTACGCCGCCACCGCCTTGTCGACCGCGTTCTGCGCGGCGTAGGACAGCGTCGTGAACAGGAGGACGAGTTTTTCGTCCTCGGGTTTTTTCGCGCTGGGGGCGAGGGCGTTCATCAGCACGCGGGTCTCGTCGTATTTGCCCTGGTCGAAGAACACCGCGCCGCACTTGATCCGCGCGGCCAGCACCGGGTCTTCCTTGGTCTTGAGCGCCGCCAGTTTGCTGCTCTCGCGCCCCTGCAATTCCACCAGGTGCCGTGCCCGCAGCGGATCGACCCCCGCGCCCTTGCTGCGTTCGGCCCGCAGGGCGTTGACGTACTGCTGCACGCGCGCCTGCTGCGCGGCGATCATCGGTTCCTTGGGCTCGACGGCGCGGAAGGCAGCCAGGGCCTGCTTGGAGAGCGCGTCCTTCGCCGCTCCGGTGTTCGCGGCGGCGTGGGCCATCAAGATTTCGCCGATCTGGAATTGCGCGTCGTTGGCCAAGGAGATGTCCGTGCGCTTCTTGATGATGTCGTTGAGGAACTTCTCCGAATCCGCGAATCGCGCCAGCGCGTCGGCCGTCTCGGCGCTTGAATGCCCCTCCTTGGCGAGCAGGAGGTTGCCCCGGGTGGCCACCGTGACGGCCAGCAAAAACTCGGCGTCCAGGAAATTGTCGCCGGTAGGGAAGCTCGTCAGACTCTGGCGCAAATCCTTCTCCGCCGCGTCGTACTTTTTGATCTGGTAGGCGACCACGGCGCGGCCGTAGAGAGCGGTCTCGACGCCGACGGCCTTCGGGAACTTCTGGATGTACGTGTCGTATTCCTGGATCGCCGCCTCGAAGGTAGGCTGGCGTTTGACGTCGTCGGGCTTCATCGCCGACGCCTGTTGGGCGAGGACCTGCGGCAGCAGGCTGGACGCCTGTTCGACCAGTTCCGGCGCGGTCGTCTGGTTGGGGATCAGCTTGCGCAGCAGATCGACGGCGGCGTCGTATTGCGCGAGGAAATAATCCGCGTACGCCAGCCGGAACCACGCGTCGTTGGCGATTTCCGAACTCGGGTAGCCCTTGATCAACTCGTCGTAGCGCGCCGCCGCCTCCTTGTAGTTGCCTGCCTCGAAGGCCGCGTTGCCGCGAGCGCTCAGATCGGCGGCGGCATTGCCTGGAGCCTGCGCGCACAACTTGGAAAAAGGAAATGCCAGCGCCAACGCGGCGGCGAGCAAGCGGGAACACGGAAGGAAAAGCGGTCGCATCATTCGCACGGGAGAGGGGAAACCTAACGGGGAAACGGCGCGCGGCAGGAAATTCCCGCCGCGCGCTCGCGTGGCTCTAGCTAGCACGGGTTTTTCCGTGGTGCGAGCCCATTCTGCGGGCGGACGGGCGCGGCGAAACAACTGGATTTCAACTCCGTACGGCTCGCCGCCACGGCGCGGCCCCGGACGCGCCGACATCTCACGACCCATCGAGCGAGACGCGGTGCCGCCGACGCCGCGATGACCCCGGCGAAACGTGCGGCGATTTGGGG